>CAYFYD010000518.1:0-2503 GCA_964347195.1 uncultured Ectothiorhodospiraceae bacterium | reverse complement strand
CCCGGAATGCCACGGAGTCGGTGATGGCGCAGTTGATGGCGGCGTCGGTGGTCGTGAGCCTGCCGAGCGTGGTCATCTTCGCGTACTTCCAGCGCTACCTGGTCTCGGGCTTCCTCAAGGGCGCGGTGAAGGGTTAGCGGAAGCGCTTGGCGGGCCCCATGGACCACATCTCCCTGCACGGCGTCACCAAGACCTTCGGCCACCGGAAGGTGGTGGCGGTGAGCGACGTTTCGTTCTCCGTTCCCGCCGCCCACTTCGTGGTTCTGCTGGGGCCCTCGGGCTGCGGGAAGTCGACCACGCTGCGGATGATCGCCGGACTGGAGAAGCCGGATCACGGCGAGATCCGCATCAACGGCCGGGTCGTCAACGACGTGCCCCCGCAGCGCCGGAACCTGCCCTTCGTGTTCCAGAACTATGCCCTTTATCCGCACATGTCGGTCGCCGAGAACATGGGCTTCCCGCTCAAGATGCAGGGGCGTTCACGGGCGGACATCCGGAAGCTGGTGGAGAGCACGGCCCGGACGCTGGGCCTCGCGGGACTCCTGGAGCGCTATCCGGCCCAGCTATCGGGTGGGGAGCGGCAGCGGGTCGCGGTCGGCCGGGCCATCGTCAGGGACCCCGACGCCTTCCTCCTCGACGAGCCCCTGTCGAACCTGGATGCCCAGCTTCGCGCCGACATGCGGCTCGAGCTCGCCCGGTTGCAGAAGCGTCTCGGCGCGACCTTCATCTTCGTCACCCACGATCAGGTCGAAGCGATGACCCTGGCCGACACCATCGCGATCATGCGCAAAGGGGAGCTTCACCAGTACGCTGCCCCGGAAGAGATCTATCATCGCCCGGCCGACCGCTTCGTGGCGGGGTTCATCGGCTCTCCGGTCATGAACTTCATCGAGGGGAGTGTGCGAGAAGAGCAGGGGAGGCGGCTCCTGAACACGGATGACGCCACCCTGGTGCTCGGCGCCGCCGCCGATGTGCCGATGCCTCCCCGCCCGGAGGTGGTGCTCGGCGTGCGTCCGGAGCATTTCGTGGTCTCACCGGACGGCGATACCGAGCTCTCCGTGGAGATCGTCGAGACGCTCGGCAGCCAGACCTTCGTGTACGGGAGCGTCGGCCGCGCGCAGCGCCTGTCGGTCGGGGTCGACCCCACCCTGCGCCCGGTCGCCGGAGACCGCCTTCGGCTGAGGGCGGACCCCCGCGCGCTGCACTTCTTTTCCCCCGAGACGGGCCGGCGCATCGAAAGGGAGCCCTGAGAAGGGAGCCGGCAAGGGGGACGGCAGGGGATAGCCCGAGGGGAGGCTATCCCCGCGCTATCTCGTCGGTGTGGGTACTGATGATGCGGTAGGTCTCGGGCCGGCGGTCGCGAAACAGAAAGTGGAGCCGGCGCGCGTACTCGAGGTGCTGCCGGTCCAGATCCACCATGAGAATCTCCTCCCGGTCGTGGCTGGCCTCGGCGATGAGCTTGCCCACGGGATCGAAGGCGATGCTCTTTCCCCCGAGCGCATAGACGGGGATGTCCGGGGCGGGAACGGTGCCGATGTTGTTGGCGGCGAGCACGTAGGCCATGTTCTCGAAGGCTCGGGTGGCGAGGAGCTCCTTCCAGAGCGTGTCTTTCGTGTCCGCGATGCCGAAGGGGGCCATGATGACTTCGGCGCCCCCCAGGGCGAGGCAACGCACCGCCTCCGGGAAGTAGGTGTCGTAGCAGATCGTGATGCCCACCCTCCACTCGCCGATCCGGAAGACGGGGTAGCGCGAGCCGGTCCGGAAGTAGATGGACTCGATGCCGAGATCGGTGTCGAGCTTTCCGTCGATGACGAGGTGTCTCTCTCCGCCGATGTGCGTCTTGCGGTACTTGCCGATGATGTCGCCGTCCGGGCCGATCAGCATCGCGGTGTCGTAGCACAGGTCCGATCCGTCCCGTTCGAATATCGTCGCGATGACGTGCAGGCGGTGCTGCACCGCCTTGGCTTTCATGGCGCTCACTGCCCGGCCGGTGTCCGGGGCAGCGAGGTCGTAGCAGGCGTAGTCGCGGGTCGCCGGGAAGAACGCGGTGCTCCAGTACTCCGGGAGCAGAATGATCTCTGCGCCATCCGCGGCCGCATCGTCGATCAGCCTTTCCGCGGTGACTATGTTGCGGTCGATCTCCCCGAACTTGCTGTCCATCTGTATCAGAGCGGTCTTCATGGTCCCATGGCTCCCCGTGGTTGGCGCTCGAGCACGGCCCGCGGGCGGCAGTCCTCACCCTTCGAGGGTCGGCTCCACGCCTATTGTTGGCCGCCGGGGCCTCAAGGGAAAGAGTGCCCGGAGACCGGAAACCACCAGGGACCGTGCTCCCTTCGGTCCACCCCCGAGGCCTGAAGGGGAAGGGCGTTCGAGGTTCGGCGCGGCTCTGGAGCACCCATTCGACCGGGAGCGCTTCGGCTATAATCCCCCGTCCCTCCGGGGGATGAGGGCCGGTGTAGCTCAGTCGGCAGAGCAACTGATTCGTAATCAGTAGGTCGGTGGT
>CAYFYD010000517.1:0-2506 GCA_964347195.1 uncultured Ectothiorhodospiraceae bacterium | reverse complement strand
TCGCCTGATTCCAGTACTTCGAACCCCGCAACTCGACTTCTGAATGGTCCTGTGCGGACGCGTGGGTGGTCTGGTGCTCACCGGCGGACTCGTGTACTCCATGCCTCGTGGTGTCCGCAGCCGGGCCGAGGATGGGGCGTAATCAGGTTGGATACTCCGAGGGTCGATGCGTTCATGTCCTGGATGCCGCGTCGAGAGCGAAGGGGACGACGGCGCCCACGCGAAGCCCCTCCGCGATCTCCGCCACTCTCTCCGATGAAGCGGGAGCCGAGCCGCCGTGCCTGAGCTCGCCCAGCCCGGGTGGCTCGCGCTCCTCGTTCCCCTCCCCTTCCTGGTGTGGGTGGCGATCAGGCGCCGGGACGGCGCGGCGCGCTTCCGGCACACGGCCGGCGCCACGCTGCGCGCGCTCGCGCTCGCCGCCCTCGTCATCGCCCTCGCGGGACCGCTCCGCAGCGCCTCTCCCCGCCACACCGACGTGGTGTTCGCGCTCGACGTGTCGCGCAGCATCGAAGCGGATACCGCGGCCCGGGCGCTCGACTTCGTCAATCGGGCGATCGAGAGCAAGGCGCCGGAAGCGCGCATGGGTCTGGTGGTGTTCGGGGCGGACGCGGCGACGGAGCTCTCGCTCGGGGCGCGATCGGTGCCGCTGCGCGGCCTCTCGGTCGACGTGCCGCATGGGGGCACCGACATCGGCCGCGCCCTGGAAGTGGCGATGGGCGCCTTCGACTCCGAGCGCCGGCGCCGCGTGGTGCTGCTGAGCGACGGGCGGGAGAACGCGGGCGACGCCCGGGCCGTGAGCAGCGCGGCCCGCTCGCTCGGAGTCGAGATCCTGGCCGTGCCCCTCGAGCGGCGCGGCGCCCACGACGAGGTCCGCGTGCAGAGCGTGACCGCGCCGGCCGCGGTCCGTGCCGGGGAGCCCTTCGAGGTGCAGGTGACGATCGAGAGCCGGAGCCCCGCCCCCGCGCACCTGGTGCTGTTGCGCGACGGCGTGGTGCTGCGCGAGGAAGCGCTGCGCCTCGCGCCCGGCGAGAACCGCTACGTGCTGCTCGAAGAAGCGCCGGACTCCGGTCTGCGCGAGTACGAGGCGATCGTGAACAGCCCGAGCGACCGGCTCCCGGAGAACAACCGGCACCGGACCTTCGTGCGGGTGAGCGGCGTCCCCAAGGTCCTGTACGTCTCCGGGCGCGCCGGCACCGAGCGCTTTCTCCCCGATGCCCTCGCAGCACAGGGGCTGCGGGTCGATGAGCTCGCCGCGAACGCCCTGCCCTCCACCCTGCACGAGCTCGTCGAGTACGACCTCGTCGTCCTCGACAACGTCTCCGGCTTCGACATGTCGCTCGACAAGATGGAGCGCCTCGAACGCTACGTCCGCGACGCGGGCGGCGGGCTCGTCAAGCTCGGCGGGGATCGCAGCTACAGCGCGGGGGGATACTACGACACCCCGGTGGAGCGGCTCCTTCCGGTCACCATGGACATCGAGACGGAGGTCCGGATCCCCTCCCTTGCGGTGACCTTCGTCATCGACAAGTCGGGCAGCATGTCCTCCCAGGCCGAAGGGGAAGAGAAGCTCGGCCTGGCCAAGATCGCGGCGCTCTCCGCGATCGAAGTGCTCAATCCCCTGGACCGGGTGGCGGTGCTCAGCTTCGATGCGGGGCACGAGTGGAGCGTGCCCCCCACCGAGGCCGGCAACCGGCAGACCATCGCGGAGACCCTTCGGGTCCTGGGCGCGGGCGGCAGCACCGACCTCTACCGCGCCCTCGAAGAGGCGTACCGCGGCACCCGCGCCCAGGACGCGAAGCTCAAGCACCTCATCGTGCTGTCCGACGGGCTCAGCCGCAGCGAATCGGACTACACCGGGCTCGCCCGGCGCATCCACGCCGACGGCATCACCATCTCGACCGTCGCCTTCGGGCAGGACGCCGACCTGGCCCTCATGGCGAACATCGCGGCCGAGGGCAGGGGTCGCTTCTACCATACCGAGGACCCGCGCAACATCCCGCGCATCTTCACCAGCGAGACCCTGGTCGTGTCCCGCGACCTCCTCGTGGAGGAGCCCTTCGCGCCGGTGGCGGGCTACCCCGGCGAGATGCTCGAGGGCTTCGACGTCGATGCCTTCCCGCCGCTCGCCGGGTTTCAGCGCACCTGGCCCAAGGCGGCCGCCCAGGTCCTCCTGCATGCGGGCGACGGGGATCCCCTGCTCGCGGTGTGGCGCTACGGACTCGGCCGCACGGTGGCCTTCACCTCCGACCTGAGCGGGCGCTGGGGACGGGACTGGGTGGCCTGGCCGGAGTTCGCCCGCTTCGCCGCCCAGATGGCGCGCTGGACCATGCGCCATCGCGGCCCCGAGACCCTGACCCCCGCGTTCGAATGGGACGGCGCGCGCGCGCAGGTGAGCGTCGATGCGTTGGACGGCGGCGAGCGCTTCATAAACCACCTCGATCTGCGGGCGACGGTGCGGGGGCCGCGCGGGAAGACCCGGGCGCTGCCGCTGCCGCAGGTCGCTCCG
>CAYFYD010000516.1:0-2539 GCA_964347195.1 uncultured Ectothiorhodospiraceae bacterium | reverse complement strand
GTTGAACGGGGCGGGGGTCGCTGCGGGGGCCACCAACCCCGAGGGGGGGCTGTTGGCGGCGGGGGGGGCGCAGGGGAACATGGTCCCGAGCACGCCGCACGACCAGTCGGAAGGGGTGCTCGGGGGTCTGCGGGAGCTCTGCGAAATGGCCGGAGTCTCGCCCCGCGACATCGATCTCATCGTCCACGGCACGACGGTGGCCACCAACATCACCATCGAGCACAACGGCGCCGAAGTGGGCATGCTCACCACCCGGAACTTCCGCGACATCCTTCACATCGGGCGCCACAAGCGCCCCTACAACTTCTCCCTCCACTTCGAGGTGCCGTGGCAGAACCGCCCTCTCGTCAAGCGCCGCAACCGGATCCCGATAACGGAGCGGATCCTCCCGCCCGAGGGGCGCATCGAGACCCCGCTCGCCGAGGACGAGGTGCTGGACGCGGTGCAGGTGTTCAAGCGGCGCGGCGTCGAGTCGGTGGTGATCGGCTTCCTGTTCTCGTTCATCAACGACACCCACGAACGCCGGGCGCGGACGATCGTCGAGCGCGAGATGCCCGGCGTGTACGTGTGCTGCTCCTGCGAGGTCGCCAACGTCATCCGCGAGTTCGAACGCTTCTCGACCGCGGCGATGAATGCGTTCATCGGCCCGAAGACCACGGTGTACCTCCACCGGCTCCAGAAGAAGCTCGCCGACAACGGCTTCGGTGCGGCGCTGCGCCTGATCCAGTCGAACGGCGGCATCTCCACCGTCGAGGCCTGCTCGAAGCGGGCGGTCAGCATTCTGATGTCGGGGCCGGCGGGCGGCGTCATCGGGGGGCGCTCCGAAGGCATGCTCTGCGGCAGCGACAACCTCATCACCGTGGACATCGGCGGGACCTCGGCCGACATCAGCACCATTCCCGGCGGCCGCATCAAGATCATGAACCCGCGGGACTCCTACGTGAACGGGCACCCGATCCTGGTCCCGATGATCGACCTCGTCACGATCGGCGCGGGCGGCGGATCGATCGCCCACATCGACTCCGCGGGCGGCTTCCACGTGGGTCCCCGCTCGGCCGGCGCCGATCCCGGGCCCGCCTGCTACGGGAAGGGCGGCGAGGAGCCGACGGTGACCGACGCCCAGGTCGTGCTCGGGCGTCTCGATGCGGACAAGCTGCTCGGCGGCGACCTTCCGATCGACCCGTCACGCGCCGAACGCGCCATCGCGGAGAAGGTGGCGAAGCCGCTCCGGCTCTCGCCGCGGGAAGCGGCCCTCGGGATCATCCGGGTCATCAACTCCAACATGGCGCTCGCGATCCGTTCCAGCTCCGTGGCCCGCGGGGTCGACCCCCGCGAGTTCTCGCTGGTGCCCTTCGGCGGCGCCGGCCCGCTGCACGGGGTCGCCCTCGCCGAAGCGGTGTCGGCCCGGGACGTCATCGTTCCGGTGGCGCCCGGGATCACCGCGGCGATGGGCCTCCTCGAGACCGACATGCAGTACGAGCACGCCCGCTCCCTCATCATGCCGCTCACCCGCGCGGACGCGGGCGGCGCGCGGCGCATCGACGCGTTGACCACGGAGCTGGTCGCGGAGTGCCGCCGCGACCTCGAGAACGACGGCGTGCCCCCGCAACGGCAGCGCTACCGGCGCATCGCGGAGTGCCGCTACCACGGCCAGGGCTTCGAGCTGCGCGCGGAGATCCCGGCGGGCGAGGTCGGCGTGGTGGCAGTGCGCGAGATCGTCGCGAGCTTTCACGCCCAGCACCGGCTGGACTACGGGTACGCTTTCGACGACGGCGAGGTCGAGCTCATCACGGTCCGGGTCATCGGCACCGAGGAGGTGGCCCCGCTCGAGGTGGCCAGGCTCGAAGCGGCGAACGGACTCGGGATCGAAGAGGCATACCTGTACTCGCGCGAGACCACCTTCGACGACGGGGAGAGCGTCTCCACCCCGCGCTACGAGCGCCTCGCGCTCAAGGCCGGTCACCGGGTGCCGGGCCCGGCCCTCCTCGTCCAGCACAACTCCACGATTCTCGTCCCGCCCCGCTATCGGTGCGACGTGGGCGCGCACGGGAACCTGCTCATTCGGCGCGGCCACTGAGCCGCCGGGAGAGTCCCCCATGGCCAGCAGGCAGGCAATCGACCCCATCACGCTGCAGGTGATCAGCGGCGCGCTCGACACCATCGCGGAGGAGATGGGACACATCCTCTACCGGATGTCCTTCTCCTCGATCATCCGCGAGTCCCAGGACCTCGGAGCGGGGCTCTTCGACACCGAGTTCAACACCCTGTGCGAGTCGGAGTCGACCCCCCTGCACATCGGCTCGCTCCCCGGCTACCTGGAAGGGATCCGGGACACCCTGCAGGGGGGCGCGTGGCACGAGGACGACGTGGTCATCCACAACCACCCCTACCACGGGTCCAGCCACTCTCCCGACATCGCGATCGTGATCCCGGCCTTCCACGAGGGCGAGCTCGTCGCCTTCTCGGCCAACACCGCGCACCACCTCGACATCGGCGCCGCGACCCCGGGGCTCATCATCGACATCCCGGACGTCTACGC
>CAYFYD010000515.1:0-2548 GCA_964347195.1 uncultured Ectothiorhodospiraceae bacterium | reverse complement strand
ATCGCCGAGCGTTTCGAGCGAAGTCGTCGTCAACCGAAGAAAGAGCTTCTGCATCAAGGAGCTACGCTATCTGGCGGTGGTCGAGGACGCCCGCGAACCGACCTGCCCTGGGTACTGAGGGGAGAATGAACCAGGCGAGAGGAGCGGTGGCGGCCGGCCACCCGTTGAGTGCGGAGGCGGCGGGGGAAGTGCTCCGCGCCGGCGGCAACGCCTTCGACGCGGCGCTCGCCGCCCTCTGCACCGCCTGTGTGACCGAGCCGGTGCTCGCTTCCCTTGGTGGTGGCGGCTTCATGCTCGCCCTGCCGGCGGGCGAGCGCCCCCGTCTCTACGACTTCTTCGTGCAGACTCCCGGAATCCGGCGGCCGGCCGATGATCTCGACTTTCGCCACATCGAGGTCGATTTCGGCTCGACCACCCAGGCCTTCCACATCGGACGGGGGACGGCGGCGGTGCCCGGGGTGGTGCGCGGACTCTTCGATGTACACGAGGCGCTCGGCCGCATGCCGCTGCCCGAGATCGTGCAACCCGCGGTGGCGCTCGCGAGCGGGGGAGTCGAGATCAGCGCCTACCAGGCCTACCTGCTCCGGGTGGTGCGTTCCATCTTCGCAGCCACCGAGGCGAGTCTCGCCATCTTCGGCAGCCGCGAGCGCGCCGGCGAGCTGATCGGGGAAGGAGAAAGCCTGTTCCAGCCCGAGCTCGCCGATACCCTGGAGACCCTGGCGCGGGAGGGGCCGGCGCTCTTCTATCACGGCGAGATCGCATCGGCCCTGGTGCGGGACATGGCGGCGGGGGGGCTCATCGGTGCCCGGGATCTCGCCGGGTACCGGTGCCTGCCTCGCGAGCCGCTGGTGCTCGAGCGGCGCTCCTGCCAGGTGCTCTCCAATCCTCCTCCCTCGTCCGGCGGCCTCCTGATCGGCTTCGGGCTCGAGCTGCTCGACTCCACCGCGCTCCGCCGCCTCGAATTCGGCTCTCACCGGCATCTCGCTCTCGTGGCGCACGCGCTCGAGCTGACCCTCGAAGCACGCGCCGCGGCGCTCGGCACCGGAGAAGCGCGCACCGACCGCCACGCGCTCGACGAGTCGATGCTCTCCCCCGACTTCGTGGCGCGCTACCGCGAGCGGGTCGCGCCCTTTCCCGAGGCGCCGCGCGGCACTACCCAGGTGAGCGTCATCGACGCGAACGGCAACCTCGCGGCGCTCAGCGTCTCGAACGGAGAAGGCTGCGGCTACGTGATCCCGGGCACCGGCATCGTCATGAACAACATGCTGGGTGAGTCCGACCTCCATCCCGGCGGCTTGCACCGGTGGCGGGAGAACGAGCGCATGAGCTCGATGATGGCACCGAGCGCGGTGCGCTGGCCCGACGGGCGCCTCCTCGCGCTCGGCTCCGGCGGCTCCAACCGGATCCGCACCGCCATGCTCCAGGTGCTGGTCAACCTCATCGACTTCGAGCTGCCGCTCGAGCGGGCGGTGCACGCGCCCCGCATCCACTTCGAGGACGACCTGCTGAGCGTCGAGGGCGGCTTCGACCTCGATCGCATTCGCCCCCTTCTCGATGCCCACCCTGCACACCACCTCTGGGGCGAGAGCAACATGTTCTTCGGCGGCACCCATTGCGTGCTCGCCGAGGGGTCCGGCTTCCAGGCGCTCGGCGATCCGCGTCGTGGCGGAGCGGGCCTCGTCGCCGGCTGAGTCGCCCTCGCTCCCCACGCCACATCGGGGACGAGGGACCGCCGGCGGCGGAGACGACGAGGCACGGAGCTCGCGAGCCCGCCGGCGAGCACCAAACGACCCGCCCGCCCGCCGCAGGGGGCGCAGCGCCCCGACCGAGCTCGGGTCCGCGCGGCCCGGCGCTCGAACGTCGAGCTGCCTACGTCATCAGGTTGATTCTTCCAAGGTACGGCACAGCGCGACGCTAATGTCGTGTCCCGGAAACACGCGTGCACAAGATCGGACTGTCCCGACGGAATACAGCCCTCCAGTCTCCACGAAGGCACCGACGTTTCGGATACTTGTTTCCGGGACACCACACTAGTGTGAACAGGCCCTGGGGTCGTGTCTCACCACCAGGTCGACGTAATGGCATGTCCGGGCTCGAGCTCGTTTGCAACGAGACCCGCGCATTGAAGGCCGAGGAAGTCCCGCGGCCATGGGGGCGTACTGGTGAGACAGAACCCTAGAAGTCGGTCGGCGCGCCGCCCTCGCGCTTGCGCCGCTCCACGAACGCGACGAGCTCCTCGTGGACCGCTTCGTCCATGGGGGGCGCTTCGAACTCGGCGAGGATCTTCTTCCAGACGGCGTTCGCCCGTCGCACGGTGTCCACCGAGCCGCGTTCTTCCCAGCTCTCGAAGTTGCTCCAGTCGGAGAGGAAGGGAGCGTAGAAGGCGGACTCGTATCGGTCCTGGGTGTGCTGGCAGCCGAAGAAATGGCCCGTCGGCCCCACCTCCCTGATGGCCTCGACCGCGATGTCGTCGGCGGTGACCGGAACCGGCCGCAGGTAGGCGATGATCTGCTGGAGGGTCTCGCAGTCCATCACGAACTTCTCGTAG
>CAYFYD010000514.1:0-2550 GCA_964347195.1 uncultured Ectothiorhodospiraceae bacterium | reverse complement strand
CCATCCCGAAGTCGGAGACATCCCACTGATTCGCCTTGTCTTCCAGCGGCAGTCTGAACAAGCTCGTTTTGTATTTGAAATCAATCGACTATGACAGACGACAAGATGGCCCTGGCCGCGAGGGAGGCCCTGCGTTTCCCGACACCCCAGGGAGCTGAACGCCGGGCGGCAACGTGAGCAGCGAGATCCACGCGATGAGCCTCGTGGCGCTCGCCGACGCGCTCGCCGCCCGGGAGCTGTCCGCGGTGGAGGTGATGGAGGCCGCGCTCGAGCGCGCGGAGCGTCTGCAACCGGTGCTCAACTGCTTCATCTCGCTCGAAGGCGAACGCGCGCTCGAAGGCGCGGTGGCGGCCGATGCCGCGCTCGCCCGCGGGGAGGCGCCGGGGCCGCTGCACGGGGTGCCGGTCGCGCACAAGGACCTGTTCTACCGCGCCGGGCGGGTCTCGACCTGTGGCTCCCGGATCCTCCGGGACTTCGTGCCGGACCACGACAGCAGCGCGCTCGCCCGGCTCCGGGAAGCCGGCGCGATCACGCTCGGCGGACTCAACATGGCGGAGTTCGCCACCGGGCCGACCGGCCACAACGCGCACTGGGGCGACTGCCGCAACCCCTGGAGCCCGGACCACATCCCGGGCGGCTCGTCGAGCGGCTCCGGGGCGGCGCTCGGAGGCCGGGTGGTGTTCGGAGCGCTCGGCTCGGACACCGGGGGCTCGGTGCGCCTGCCCGCGGCCTGCTGCGGCGTCGTCGGGCTCAAGCCGAGCGAGGGCCTGATCAGCCGCCACGGCATCATGGCGCTCTCGGAAACCATGGACACGGTGGGGCCGCTGGGCCGGACGGTGCGGGACGTGGCGCGGATGACGGCGGTGATGGCCGGGCACGACCCGCGCGATCCGGCGAGCGCGGCGCGCCCGGTGCCGGCCTACGACACCGGGCTCGGGCGGGGGCTGGACGGCATCCGGGTCGGCGTGCCGGCAAGCTGGTTCCACGATCTCGTCACCGGCGAGGTGCGCGCGCTCATGAGAGAGAGCCTCGCGGTGCTCCGCGCGGCGGGGGCCGAGACGGTCGAGGTCCCGGTGCCCGACATGCAGCGCATCACCGACCTTTCCAACGTCATATTCACCTGCGAGGCGGCGGCGATCCACGAGCCCTGGCTCCGCGTCCGCCCGGACGACTACCAGGCGCAGGTGCGCCGCCGCTACGAGCCCGGCCTCCGCCTGCCCGCGACGCAGTATCTCCAGGCCCGCAACGCGCGCGCCCCCCTCCTTCGCGAGTTCACGGACGCGGTGTTCGCGCGGGCCGAGGTCCTGCACACCCCCGCCATCCCCTTCCCCGTCCCCACCCGGGCGGAGACGGACGTCGCGGCCGGCGACGGGATGGCGGACATGATCTCCGGCCTCACGCGGTGCACGCGCGCCACCAACTACCTCGGGATTCCGGCGTTGGCCGTACCCTGCGGCTTCACGGAGAACGGTCTGCCCGCCGCCTTCCAGCTCATGGGCCCTCCCTTCTCGGAAGCCACCCTGTTCCATCTCGGCCACGCGTACCAGGACGCGACGGACTGGCACACCCGGGCGCCCACGCTCTGAAGCGCCCCGGCCGGAGCCAGCCCAACGCAACATGCGGACTCCGCCCGTCTCCCCAGGGAAGCTGCGCCGGCGTCGATCGCAGCCGGTGCCGACATCAACGCGAAGGGGTCTACGGCCACCCACCGAACCACGGTGTTTCAAGCACGAGGAGTAGTGCCCGCCGGGTGCGAGCAACTCGTGTAGCGGGGCGAAAACCGACCCGAAGAGCCGAAGTCGGGTGGGCACGATGGAAGCGGGAGGCACTCGGCATGCAGGTCCTATAATCGCGAAGGCTGGGGGAGTGACGAGCATGAAGCGAGCAGAACCCGACGACCGGACGGAGCGGGCGAGGCGCAAGCTCCCCGTCGGCATCCAGACCTTTCGCACGATCCGCGAGGAGGGCTACTACTACGTCGACAAGACCGCCTACGTCCGGCGGCTGGTGGACGGAGGCAAGCACTACTTCCTGTCGCGCCCTCGGCGCTTCGGCAAGAGCCTGCTGGTGGACACGATCAAGGAGCTCTTCGAGGGCAGTGAGGAGTTGTTCCGGGGGCTGGCCGGCCTCGACGGCTGGGAATGGCCGGTGCATCCCGTGCTGCGCCTGGACTTCAGCGCAGGCGACTTCACGAAGCCGGCCAACCTGGAAGCGAATGTCATGGAGCAACTGGCCGCCGTGGAGCGCCGAGAGGGCGTGACGCCCGAGTACCGCACCGCGCCGGGGCGCTTTGCCCATCTGCTGGAGGCGCTGCACCGAGCCTCCGGGCAGCGCGTCGTGGTGCTGGTGGACGAATACGACAAGCCGATCCTGGACGCGCTGGAGGCGCCGGACGTGGCCCGGGCCAACCGCGACTCCCTGCGCGGACTGTACTCGACGATCAAGTGCGCCGACGCGCACGTCAGGTTCACCTTTCTCACCGGGGTGAGCAAGTTCTCCAAGGTCAGCCTGTTCTCGGGCCTCAACAACCTCATCGACATCACCCTGGAG
>CAYFYD010000513.1:0-2587 GCA_964347195.1 uncultured Ectothiorhodospiraceae bacterium | reverse complement strand
AACTGACCCTGCCCCGGGCCCACGCCGCCGATTATTCCACACATCGTCGCTCCCCTTCACCCGAGGGGTCGCTGCGGATGCCTCGCCGTGCCCGAAAGAACGCTTCCAGTCGGGCGGCGGACTCCGCCGCGAGCACCCCGCCGAGCACCTCCATCCGGTGGTTGAGGCGCGGGCTGCCCAGGATGTCGAAGACGCTTCCGCCCGCGCCCCAGCGGGGGTCCCGCGCACCGTACACGAGGCGCGCGATACGGGCGTGCACGAGGGCGCCCGCGCACATCGGACAGGGCTCCATCGTCACGTAGAGGGTGCACCCGGGAAGGCGGTAGTTGCCGAGCCGCCGGCCGGCCGCACGCAGGGCGCGGATCTCGGCATGGGCGCTCGGATCGCAGGTCGCGATGGGAGCGTTGGCACCCGCGCCCCGCTCTTCTCCCCCCGAGACCAGCACCGCCCCCACCGGCACCTCTCCCGCTGCCTCCGCCTCGCCCGCGAGCGCGAGCGCGCGGCGCATCCAGCCCTCGTCCTCCGCCCTCATTCCCATTCGATGGTGGCAGGGGGTTTTCCCGAGATGTCGTAGGTGACGCGGGAGATCCCGGGCACCTCGTTGATGATGCGCCGCGACACCGTCTCGAGCAGCGCGTAGGGCAGGTGCGCCCAGCGCGCGGTCATGAAGTCCACGCTCTCCACCGCCCGGAGCGCGATCACGTGTTCGTAGCGCCGCGCATCGCCCATGACCCCGACCGAGCGCACCGGCAGGTAGACGGCGAAGGCCTGGCTCACCCGCGCGTACCAGTCGTGCCGCCGGAGCTCCTCGATGAAGATGGCGTCGGCGCGACGCAACAGCTCCGCGTAGCGGGGGTTGACCTCGCCGAGAATCCGCACCCCGAGGCCCGGACCGGGAAAGGGGTGGCGGCAGACCATCTCGCGCGGCAGCCCCAGCGCACGACCGATGGCGCGGACTTCGTCCTTGAACAGCTCGCGCAATGGCTCGATCAGGCGAAGTCGCATGCGCTCGGGGAGACCGCCGACGTTGTGATGCGACTTGATGACGTGGGCGGCGGCGCTGCCCGCGCCCGCCGATTCGATCACGTCGGGGTAGATGGTGCCCTGCGCGAGCCAGGCGATGCCCTCCCGGCGCCGGGCGGCCTCCTCGAATATCTCGATGAAGACATTGCCGATCGTCTTGCGCTTGCGTTCGGGATCGGACACCCCTTCGAGCGCGGCGAAGAAACGCGCGCCCGCGTTCACCCGCACCACGTCGACGCCCAGGTGCGCGGAGAAGGTCGCCATCACCTCGTCCCCTTCGTGCCGGCGCAGCAGTCCGGTATCGACGAAGATCGCGGTGAGGCGACTGCCGATGGCGCGGTGCAGCAGCGCCGCCGCCACCGAGGAATCGACCCCCCCGGAGAGCGCGAGCAGCACTCGCTCGCCCCCGGTACGCTCGCGGACGGCGCCGACGGCGTCGTCGATGATGTTCTGTGGAGACCACAGGGCGCGGCAGCCACAGATCGCATGCACGAAGCGGTCCAGGATCGCCTGGCCGCGGGGGGTGTGGGTCACCTCCGGGTGGAACTGCAGGCCGTAGAAGCGCCGCGCCTCGTCCTCGATGGCCGCAATCGGCGTGTTGCCGGTGGTGGCCATCAGGCGGAAGCCGGGGGGCATCTCGAGGACGCGGTCGCCGTGGCTCATCCACACGTCGAGCCGGGTACCGTCGCCGGGCCCGGACGCCTGCGCGATGCCGTCCAGCAGGGTGCCGGCACCGGACAGACTGAGCTCCGCGTGCCCGAACTCGCGCCGGCCCGAGGCCTCCACCCGCCCTCCGAGCTGCGCGGCCATCGTCTGCATGCCATAGCAGATTCCGAGCACCGGCACGCCGAGCTCGAAGACCACGGACGGGGCCCGCACCGAATCCGGGGCGACGACCGACTCCGGGCCACCGGACAGGATGATGCCCCGGGCACCGAAGTCCGCGATGCGGACGGGATCGGCATCGTGGGGGAAGATCTCGCAGTACACGCGCGCTTCGCGCACCCGCCGGGCAATGAGCCGGGTGTACTGGCCGCCGAAGTCGAGAACGAGAATGCGGTCGGCGTGGATGTCCGGCACGCCGTCGGGGAGGGCCGGCCCGTGCGATGGCGCCGGAGCGGCGGGCACGTCTCAGCCCGCCCGGTAGTTCGGCGGCTCTTTGGTGATGCTCACGTCGTGGACATGGCTCTCGCGCACCCCGGCCTGGGTGAGGCGCACCATGCGGGCCTTCGCTCGCAGGTCGCCGAGGGTGCGGCATCCGGTGTAGCCCATACTCGTCCGAAGTCCGCCGAGAAGCTGATACAGCACCTGGGAGAGACTGCCCTTGTAGGGCACCCGGCCCTCGATGCCTTCCGGCACCAGCTTGTGGTGGTCCTCGGCCGCCTCCTCCTGGAAGTAGCGGTCGCTCGAGCCGCCGGGGCCGGCCATCGCTCCGAGCGAGCCCATGCCGCGGTAGGACTTGTAGGAGCGCCCCTGGTAGAGCTCGACCTCGCCGGGGGCCTCCTCGGTACCGGCGAAGAGGCTCCCGATCATGACCGCATGGGCCCCGACCGCGACCGCCTTG
>CAYFYD010000512.1:0-2617 GCA_964347195.1 uncultured Ectothiorhodospiraceae bacterium | reverse complement strand
TGCGTCCATCATGGACCTCTGGGTGCAGGGCGCGCAGCGGGTCGGCAGCGTCGAGCCCCGGGACGTGCTGGGGGGCATGAAGCAGGGCGGCACCGGCAAGCACGCCTTCGGCGAAGCGAACTGGTGGGGAAAGGAGCTGTTCGGAATCGACAACGCGCTCGTCGGCAACTGGCCGGTGGTGGTGATCGAGAACGGCAAGGCGGTCATCAAGGAGTACCGCAACATCCCCGAGTGGTGGTCCGCGCACGGCGACCTGCTGGTCAAGCACTTCACCGAGATGGGCGAGATGTACCATCAGCGCGGCTGATTCCGATCCGCCGGCCGGGCACTCGCATCGCCTTCGAGAACCGGCGGCCGGGGAGGCGGGCGGCGCTTGCCGCCTCTCCGGCCGTCCGGTGGCGGGCCACGGGTCCGAACCCCCGTCCCTGTCCGCGGCCAAGGTCGTTTCACGCCGGGCTGACCGAAGGTCGGACGCAGCCGCCAACGTCGAATTGCGCTGCGCCAGCCCGACCTGCTCGGGTCGGGAGCCACAGCGTGAGATCGCCCCGCGTCCACGCCTCCGCGCGCTCGATTGCGGAGGGGGCGAACGGCAGCCTTCGCACGGGCGAGCGGAACCGCCCCTGAGTCCATGACCGAGCTGCTGCTGCAAACCTGTGTCAACGCCGTCTACGCGGCGAGCTTCATGGCGCTCATCGCGGTCGGCCTCATGCTCATCTTCGGCGTGATGGGGGTGGTCAACTTCGCCCACGGGGAGCTGTTCATGCTCGGCGCCTACTGCGTCGTGTTCGTGTACGCGGACCGGGAGTTCCCCTTCTTTTTCGCCGTCATGATCGGGCTCGTCTTCGTGGGGGGGCTCGGAATCGTGATGGAGCGGGCCCTGTTCCGGCCGGTGCGCGACAGTCCGCTCGCGGGACTCATCGCTTCCATCGGCCTGCTGCTCATTCTGCAGGCGGCCATCGCCATGGGATTCGGGGTGCGGATGGAGCACATCGCCCCGGCGAGCCAGGCGACGTTCCACCTCTTCGGGCTGGAAGGCGTGGTCGTCGCCGTCCAGCGCCTCAACGTCATCATCGGGGCGGGGATCGTGCTCGGATCGCTCTGGGTGTTCCTTCGCCGGACGCGCTTCGGCTGGGCGCTTCGGGCCTGCGCGCAGGATCCGGAGGCGGCGGCCCTGCAGGGGATCTCGATCAATCGGACGGCCCGCCTCGCGATGTTCATCGCGGCCGCGATGGCCGGGGTGGCGGGGGCGCTCGCGGCGCCCCTCGTTCGCACCTATCCGTACATGGGGCACTCGGTGATCGTCACCGCCTTCATCGTCACCATCGTCGGCGGGCTCGGCAGCCTCGGGGGCGCGGTCGTAGCGGCGATTCTCTACGGGTTCGTTCACACCTTCGTGACGACGTTCTCCGACGGGGTGATCGCCGACATCGTCGGCCTGCTGCTCATGCTGCTCGTGCTCGTCGTGCGGCCGACCGGCCTGCTCGGGGTCCGGGAACGGGATTGAGGCCGGGGACGGGCGGGGTGGGCGAGACCGGCAGCGGGAGCCGGAGCGAGGCGGGATGTCGATGAGGAGCGCTGGTCACGGCTGGGGATACCGGGCGGCCCTCGCGGCGGTCTTCGCGGGACTCATCGTCCTGCCCCACGCGCTCAGCTTCTCGCAGAAGGAGGTGGCGGTCTTCCTCGTCATCAACGTCCTGGTGGTGGTGAGCTACCGGCTCCTCACCCTCACCGGGGAATGGTCTCTCGCGCACATGGTGATCGTGGGGGTCGGCGCCTACGCCAGCTCTCTCATCGCCAAGCGGCTCGGAGTGCCGGTACCGCTCGCGATGCCGCTCGGCGCCGCCGCCGCCGCCCTCACCGCCTACGTGCTGAGCTTCCCGCTGTTCCGGATGAAAGCTTTCTACTTCCTCATCGGCTCCTTCGCGGCGGGGGAGGTGATCCGGCTCTGCTGGAAGCGATTCCGCGAGCCGTTCGGCGGTCCGAAGGGCCTGAAGCTCGTCCCCTCCTTCCCGGACATCGACCTCGGGGTCGTCGACGTCGCGTTCTTCGACCCGGTCGGCTACTACTACCTGTGTCTTGTGGTGGTCACTGCCTCCCTCCTGATCCTGCGCCGCCTCGAGCGCTCGCGCATCGGGCTCACCTTTCACGCGATCCACTGGCAGGACAAGCTCGCCGAAGCGGTCGGGATCGATACCCGCCGCTACCGGACCCTCGCCTTCGTCATCGCCTCGTTCTTCGGGGGTCTCGCGGGCGCCCTCCTCGCACACTATCTCGGGACGGTGAATCCGAACCAGTTCGACGTGGAGGCGATGGTCTACGTGCTGGTGTGGGTCATCGTCGGAGGGACGGCCACCATTTACGGCCCCATCTTCGGCGTCGTGGCGCTGACGGTGGTGAACGAGATCGTGCTCCGCGAGCTGGGGGTGGACCAGGCTCGCCCACTCATCTACGGCGCGATCCTCATCGCGTCCATCCTGTTCCTTCCGGACGGGCTCGAGAGCCTCGGGCCGAAGTTCAGGCGGGCCTTCGCCCGCGCTCGGGGGAGCGCCCTGGAGTAGTTTCCGTCACTGGCGCCCCGGGTATCGGGTCGTTCACACAAGAGCCCCGGAAAGCCCCC
>CAYFYD010000511.1:0-2646 GCA_964347195.1 uncultured Ectothiorhodospiraceae bacterium | reverse complement strand
GTGAGCACCGCGGTGCAGATGACGCCGGAGCTCGAGGATGCTCCCGGCATCGTGATCGGCGAGGAGAAGCTCGCCAAGATCATCCAGATGGACTATGACGCGGTAGCCGCCCGGCACCCGACCTGGTCCGAGGAGATGAACCGGGTCCTGCAACAGTAGGCGGCGACCGGCGCTCGCCGCCCGGCGCGCGCTCGATTGAAGGGGGGGTGTAACCGCCCCCCTCAGTACAGCCTGGACGTTGCGCCATCGCGGGGGTCGCGCCTGTCGTCCCATTGCTCCCGGATTGACAGCGCCCGTTGTGGACAGCGTCAATTTCCGGTCACAAAATGTGTCTACACAGGTCGAGGGTCGAGATGAAGACGATTGGCGCGGCGAGGTTCAAGGAACAGTGTCTGGCGTTGCTCGATCATCTGGATGCGGACGGTCTGGTCATCACCAAACGGGGCAAGCCGGTGGCGCGGGTTCTGCCCTACGAACGGCGATGCGCCGACCTCATCGGCAGCCTGCGGGACAAAATAGAGATCCGGGGCGACCTCTTGACGACCGGCGTGCGTTGGAACGCACGTGACACCGATGCTGAATCTTGACACGCACATTCTGATCTACGCTCTCCAGGGCGGGCTTCGCCGGCGCGAACGCGAGCTGCTCGAGCGGAGCGCGTGGGGCTTGTCGGCAATCGTTTTCTGGGAGCTGGCAAAGCTGGCCCAGCTCGACCGGGTGAACATCGACCTCGACGACCGGGACGTGGTCCGCATTTTGAGCACCCTTCACGTCTGGCCCCTCGACCTCGCAATTGCGCGCATGTCGACGAAGCTCGACTTCAATGGCGATCCGGCCGATGAGATCATCGCTGCCACGAGCGTCGTGCACGATGTCCCGCTGCTCGCCAGAGACCGTGTGATTCGCCGGTCGAAGGTCGTTCCGCTGGCTTGAGCAGCGGCCTCACGTCTCCCGAGAGAGTAGTGCAGTTCTGGACCCTCATGACCCAGCCAGAGCGCATCGAGGGCATGCAAAGGGTGATTGCCCACTTCGAGCAGGCGTATCCGGACATCGCGGTCGAGCTGACCTCGGTCGGCTGGGCCGAGGCCCATACCAAGTTCATGGCCGCGGTCGCCGGAGGAAACCCGCCGGACATCGCGGTCGAGAGCTACGGCTGGCCAATCACGTACTCGCAGATGGGAGTTCTCCAGCCTCTGGACGACGTAATCGAAGCGGTCGGGGAAGCGCCTGTTCCTCGCACTGGGCGCGACGCGCCTTCATGGCCGGGCCGCTTGCCCAAGGTGGTCAGATGTCTTCGGGCTTGCCGGGTCGCTCCGGGTGGCGGCAAAGATGGGGCGGCCGACAGCGAAGACGAAGCCGGGAAGTACGTTCTCCCCCGATAGCGTATCCGGGTTCTCCAGCACTTCGGCAGCGTGGCCGGCGCGATAGACGGGCACGCGTCGGGTGTGCGGATCGATGAGCCAGCCCAAGCGGGCTCCGCCGTCCATCCAGTCCTGCATGTTGGCGAGTAGCGGTGGCAGGCGGTCAGGGCGGGAACGCACTTCAACCACGAAGTCGGGCGCCCCATCGATCGCGCCCCGGTGCGCCGCCCGCGATGATCACCGCCTTGCCGCCCTTGCCGGCCGCTGATTCAGATCTCCTGCTGGTGCTCGAAGATGGACGTATAGCCGCGGGACCAGTCCGGGGGGAGGCGAATTTCCAGCGCGTCGTGCCGGGCGTATCGGGGCTCCCGGCCTCGCAGGACGTCTCCGGTGTGCGAGTTGCCCCACGCGATCGCGGTGTAGGAGCGCGAGTCGGCGGCGTTCATTCCGTGGATCAGCAGGGGTCGCGGCCGTTCGGAAGTGTTCGGCCTCGAGCCGTGGACGGTCACGGGGTGCAGAAGAACGACATCGCCCGCCGAGCAGGGGAGCTCCACCGCGCTCGACAGATCCAGGCTCCGGAGGTCACCCGGACCGACTTCGCCGGTCCACTCTCCCTGCTCGTCATAGTGCTCGAACATGCTTCCGTGGTGGCTGCCGGGGATCACCGTCAGCGGACCCTGATCATCGCCGACATCGTACAGGGCGGCCAGGACCTGGATGGTGCCGACGTTGGTGTGGGGGTAGAAGGGGAAGTCCTGATGCCAGGTGACCGCACCTCGGGTTCCGGGCGGCTTGACGTTGATCATCGAGTCTCGATAGACGACATCGGGCCCCAGGACGTCCGAGGCCAGGTCCGCGAGGCGCGAATCCTTCGCCACCGCCCAGAACTCGGGGTCCTGGTCCGGCAGTCGCTCGATGCGATACACGCAAGGTGTCCCGGCACTGTGTTCGGGTGCGAGCGAGAACCACCGGTTGGAGCGGGTGAGGGCGCGGCTGCGTTCGATCGCCCGGTGGTATGCGTCGCGCATGCGCGCGAGCCAGGGGGCTTCCAGGGCATCCCGGCAGAGCACATAGCCCTGTTCGAAGTAGTGCTCGCGCTCGGACTGGGCCAGCACCTTCGGCGGGTGCGACAGGACTGCTTCCGCTTTCATGATCCTCGGTCCTCACCAACTCCCGAGCCGGGAATCTACGGCGTTTCGGGCGCTCGATTCAAACCTCTCCGATCCGGAGCAGCAGTTCTCATTTTGCTCGTCGGGTCCCGCGGCAGGACCGGCACGACCGTCGA
>CAYFYD010000510.1:0-2647 GCA_964347195.1 uncultured Ectothiorhodospiraceae bacterium | reverse complement strand
GCGGGAGGGCGCCAATGGACGATTCGGGGCGCTCGGCGACGCGGAAAGCCTGCAAGCGAGAGGTGAGCAGGGCGAATGAGGGCGCACCGGAGGGCGCCAACGCCGTCCGCGCCAGCATGAAATGGCCCTGGAAGCAACGGCAGGACTTTCCCCCGCCGAGCGGATCGAGGGGGTGCTCTGCTCCGGTGCGCGTGGTCTCGTGATGGATGTCCGGAGTGTCGTCGCACGGCGTCGGGCGGGGAGTCGTGGCGGGTGGCGAGGCGAGCGTTCCCCCCGTCCCGCCGTCTCCGGCCCGGCGAGCCGGGGCGAGCCGTGCGCATCGACGCCCCCGAGCCGTGCACGGAGCTCGCGCTTCGGGGCGGCGCGGCGGTCGAACGAACCCTGTGCCACAATGTGCGCGAGGCGTGCCTGGGGCTCAGGTGCACGCAGTGTCGGGAGGATCGGGCTCGGGAGCCTCATGTCGCGGATGACACACGAGCGGGTTTCCTTTGCGCAGCCTCACTCGTGGGTACGGGGCAGCGCTGACCGAAGCGCGAGGGAGCGCCGATGACGGATCCGGTACCCGCGCCCGACTACCCCGGCGCGTGGACCGCGTTCCGCCGCTCGCTCCTGCGGGTGCTGCGCGAGCCCCTCGGCGCCCTGGGGCTCGCGATGGTCACGGTGGTCGTGGTGAGCGCGCTCGGGGCGGACTGGCTCGCGCCCTACGACCCCAACCGGATCGACATCCGGGCGAAGCTCGAGTCCCCGAGCGCGGAACACCTGCTCGGCACCGATCAGCTCGGCCGCGACATCTTCTCGCGGGTCCTGGTCGGCGGGCAGATCGCGCTCGAGGTCTCGCTCGTCGCGATCGGGGCGGCGCTGGCGATCGGGCTGGTGCTCGGGTTGATCGCCGGCTTCGGGCCGCGCTGGCTCGACCACGCGCTGGTGCTGCTCTTCGACACCGTGCGCTCCTTCCCGACCGTGATGTTCGCGCTCGCGCTCATCACCCTGCTCGGGCCCAGCCTGGAGACGGTGATCGTGGTGGTGGTGGTCACCCAGATCCCGATCTACGCGCGCATGGTGCGCACCCAGACCCTGGCGCTGCGCAGCGCCGAGTTCATCATGGCGGAACGGGTCATGGGCGCGGGCTTCGTCCGCATCCTCGCGGTGCACATTCTGCCGAACGTGATCGGGCCCCTGCTGATCCTCGCGAGCATGGACATCCCCTTCGTGATCACGATCGAGGCGGGTCTGAGCTTCCTCGGCATGGGGGTGCGGCCGCCGACCCCGAGCTGGGGCACCATCCTCAACGACGGCTACTCCTTCCTCTACAACACCCCTTGGCCGGCGATCGCGGGCGGGGTGCCCGTCATCATCACCACCCTCGGCTTCACCTTCCTCGGCGAGAGCCTGCGGGACGTGTTCGATCCGAAGCTCCGGAAGGACGTGTGAGCCGGACCGGCGCGGTGGGCGGGAAGCGCGCCGTGCTCGAGGTGCGCGGCCTCAACGTGGAGTTCGCCACCGCGCGGGGTGCGCTCGGGGCGTTGCGCGACGTCGACCTCGACGTGCCGGCGGGGTCGGTGGTGGGCGTGGTCGGCGAGAGCGGCTCGGGGAAGTCGACCCTCGCCGGTGCGGTGATGCGCCTGCTCGCGGAGAACGCGCGCATCACCTCGGGGACGATGCGCTTCGAGGGGCAGGACCTCCTGCGCGCGTCGAAAGCGCAGATGCGCGCCATCCGCGGCGAGCGGATCTCCATGGTGTTCCAGGACCCGATGACTTCGCTCAACCCGGTGCTCACCATCGGTACCCAGATGGTGGACGTCCAGTACCGCCGGAAGCGGAGCCGGGAGGAGAAGAGCGCCCGCGCGGTGGAGATGCTGCGCCGGGTCGGGATCCCGGATGCGGCCCGGCGCATGGCCCACTATCCCCACCAGTTCTCGGGCGGCATGCGCCAGCGGGTAGCGATCGCGATGGCGCTCGAGACCGAGCCCGCGCTGCTGATCGCGGACGAGCCGACCACCGCCCTCGACGCGACCCTGGAGGTGCAGATCATTCACCGGTTGAAGGACCTGCAACGGAGCGAGGGCTGCGCGATCCTGTTCATCTCCCACCACCTCGGGGTGATCGCCGAGCTCTGCGACCACGTCGTCGTGATGTACGGCGGCGAGGTGGTGGAGCGCGGCACGGTGCGCGACATCTTCCACCGCCCGGGCCACCCCTACACGGAGAAGCTGCTGGAGTGCGACCCGGCCCGGATCGCGGGGAGGAGCCGCGCGCTGCCGACGATTCCCGGCGAGGTCCCCGACCTCGTCGCACGATCGAAGGGCTGCATATTCGCGCCGCGCTGTCCCCGCCGGATGGAAGTGTGCTCGAGCCTCGCGCCCCCCGAGGCACGCCTCGGTGCGGGGCACCGGGCGAGCTGCCACCTGGCGCCTCCCGCCGGTGGAGCCGGAGCGGCGGCGTGAGCGCGGTCCTGGAAGTGGAGGACCTGCGGGTGCGCTATCGCGTGAAGCCCGCGTTCCGGGGGCTGTTTCAGGGCGGGTCGGACGCTTTCATCGACGCGGTCGCCGGGGTGTCGCTCGCGATCGGCGAGGCGGAGACTTTCGGGCTGGTAGGAGAGAGCGGCTCGGGCAAGACCACGCTGGCGAGGAGCATCAAGGCCTGCTGC
>CAYFYD010000509.1:0-2670 GCA_964347195.1 uncultured Ectothiorhodospiraceae bacterium | reverse complement strand
CTTCGCCGCCATGCGCTACACCGAAGCGCGGCTGGCGCGCTTCACCCGGCTCCTGCTGTCGGAGCTCGGCCAGGGGACGGTGGACTGGACCGCCAATTTCGACGGCACGCTCGAGGAGCCCGTGGTCCTGCCGGCGCGGCTGCCGCACGTGCTCCTCAACGGGGCGTCCGGGATCGCGGTGGGGATGGCCACCGATCTGCCGCCCCACAACCTGCGCGAAGTGGCCGGCGCGTGCATCCGTCTGCTCGAAGCGCCGGACAGCACGCTGGAAGACCTGTGCCGGCACGTGCAGGGACCGGACTACCCGAGCGAGGCGGAGATCGTCACGCCGCGCGACGAGCTGCTCGCCCTGTACCGCAGCGGTGCCGGCTCGGTACGGATGCGGGCGCGCTACGAGGTGGAGGACGGCGCGGTCGTGATCACGGCCCTGCCCTACCAGGTATCGGGAAACCGCGTGCTCGAGCAGATCGCGGCCCAGATGCTCGCCAGAAAGCTTCCCTGGGTCGAGGACCTCCGTGACGAGTCCGACCACGAGCACCCGGTGCGTCTGGTGATACTGCCCCGTTCGAGCCGCGTCGACGTCGAGCGCCTGATGTCCCATCTCTTCGCCACCACCGACCTCGAACGTGCGTACCGCGCGAACATGAACGTCATCGGTCTCGACGGCCGGCCCCAGCTCAAGGACCTCGAGTCTCTCCTCCGGGAGTGGCTCGAGTTCCGTACTGCCACCGTCCGGCGACGGATCGAGCACCGCCTGCACCGCATCGAGGCGCGACTCCACCTGCTCGAAGGGCGCCTGATCGCGTTCCTCGACATC
Organism: uncultured Ectothiorhodospiraceae bacterium; assembly: GCA_964347195.1. Lineage (GTDB taxonomy): Bacteria > Pseudomonadota > Gammaproteobacteria > HK1 > HK1 > JAJEAD01. Next base: position 1,853 of record CAYFYD010000509.1, on the reverse strand, counting down.
GACGAGGTCATCGCCGTCATCCGACGGGAGGACGAGCCGAAGCCTGCCCTCATGGCGCGCTTCGGGCTGAGCGCCGCCCAGGCCGAAGACATCCTCGAGATGAAGCTGCGCCACCTCGCCCGGCTGGAGGAGATGAAGATCCGCGCCGAGCAGGAGTCGCTCGAGGCCGAGCGCGAGACCCTCGCCGGCACCCTCGGGGACCGGCGTCTCCTCGCCGGCCTCATCCGCACCGAGATCGAGGAGGATGCCCGGCGCTACGGCGACGAACGGCGCTCGCCGATCATCGCGCGTCCTCCCGCCGAAGCGTTGCTGGAGACGGCGCTGGTGCCTGCGGAGGCGTTGACCGTGGTCCTCTCGAAGCGGGGGTGGGTGCGCGCCGCCAAGGGACACGAGATCGACCCATGCACGCTGCCCTGCAAGTCCGGCGACGCCTTCCGGGCGGCCGCCCGGGGGCGAAGCAACCAGTCCGCGGTGTTCCTCGACTCGACCGGCCGGGCCTACACCTTGCCCGCTCACGTGCTGCCCTCGGCCCGTGGCCTGGGGGAACCCCTGTCCGGACGCATCAAGCCGCCGGACGGCGCCACCTTCGAGGGCGTCATGATCGGCGACCCGGACGACCGCTTCCTCCTCGCCACCGGCGCCGGCTACGGCTTCGTTGCGCGTCTCGGGGACCTGATGGCGCGCAACCGGGCCGGCAAGGCGGTGCTGGCGAGGCCCCACGACTGCGCGGTCCTCACCCCCCGGCCGCTCGGCGATGCGGAGAGCGATCACGTCGCCGCGGTGTCCTCGAGCGGACGCCTGCTGGTGCTTCCGGTGGGCGATCTGCCCTGCCTTCCGCGAGGCAAGGGCATGAAGATCATCCACATCCCTGGCGCTCGGCTCAGGGCGGGAGAGGAGTGGATGGTGGACGTGGTCTGCATCCCCTCCGGACGCGCCCTGACCCTGCACGCCGGCAAGCGCCACCTGACCCTCAAGCCGCGCGATTTCGAGGCGTACTCCCCGGGACGCGGCAAGCGCGGAGCGATGCTGCCGCGGGGGCTGCAACGCGTGGATCGCCTGGAAGTGGCCGGGCCATGAGCGGCGCGGGCAGACCCGAACGCCACCCGCGCCCGCCCGGCCCGGGCGGGCGCGGCGGAACGGATCCGGAAAGTCACTGAGGAAGAACATGGCGAGCTACAGCACGAACGAATTCAGGGGGGGACTCAAGATCCTCCTCGACGGGGACCCCTTCGCGATCGTCGAGAACGAATTCGTCAAGCCGGGCAAGGGGCAGGCTTTCAACCGGGTGAAGATCCGGAACCTCAAGTCGGGCCGGGTCATCGAGCGGACCTTCAAGTCGGGAGAGAGCGTCGAAGCGGCCGACGTGGTCGAGGTGAGCCTGCAGTACCTGTACACCGACGGCGAGTTCTGGCACTTCATGGACGAGCAGACCTTCGAACAGTACGCGGCGCCTCGCGAAGCGGTGGGAGAGAACGCCAACTGGCTCAAGGAGCAGGACGTATGCACGCTCACGCTGTGGAACGGCGAGCCCCTGAGCGTGGCGCCGCCCAATTTCGTCGTGCTCGAGATCACCGGAACCGATCCGGGAGTGCGGGGAGATACCGCGAGCGGGGCGACCAAGCCCGCGACCGTCGAGACCGGAGCAGTGGTGAAAGTGCCGCTCTTCGTCAATCAGGGAGAGCGCATTCGCATCGACACCCGGAGCGGGGAGTACGTCGCCCGCGCCAGGGAGTGAAGCGCCGATGCCGGGCCCGCGGGAACGTTCAGAAGCCGATGTCGGGCGCTCGTCCGGACATCCGAGCCCGTCATTCCCGTGCCCCCTCCCGGCATTCTCGCGCCCCCTCCCGTCATTC
>CAYFYD010000508.1:0-2683 GCA_964347195.1 uncultured Ectothiorhodospiraceae bacterium | reverse complement strand
ACCGCGTCCGGCATGGGCGCGATCCTGACCCTGGGCCTCGCCACGCTGAAGGCGGGCGACCACGTGGTGGTCTCGCGCAACGTGTTCGGGTCGACCGTCTCGCTCTTCAACAATGTCTTCGCGCGTTTCGGCGTGAAAGCGACCTACGTGGACCTCGTCGACCTCGACCAGTGGCACGACGCCATGCGGCCGGAGACCCGCATGCTGATGCTCGAGAGCCCCTCCAATCCGCTCGGGGAGGCGGTCGACATCCGGCAGGTGGCCTCCATCGCGCACGAGCGCGGGGCCCGGCTGGCGGTGGACAACGTCATGTGCACCCCGGCCCTGCAGTGCCCGCTCGAGCTCGGTGCGGACATCGTGGTCCACTCCGCCACGAAGTACCTCGACGGACAGGGCCGCTGCGTGGGCGGGGCGATCGTCACCAACGACGACACGGTCGGCGACGAGGCGTACAAGGTCATGCGCACCGCCGGTCCGAGCATGAGCCCCTTCAACGCCTGGGTCTTTCTCAAGGGCCTCGAGACCCTGCGCTTGCGCATGCAGGCCCACTGCGCCAACGCCATGGCGGTGGCGCGCTGGCTGGAGACCCATCCCGCGGTGGAGCGCGTGTACTACCTGGGGCTCGAGCGCCACCGGCAGCACGCGCTCGCCCGCCGCCAGCAGAAGGGCTTCGGCGGCATCGTGTCCTTCGAGGTCCGGGGCGGCCGCGAAGAGGCGTGGCGGGTGCTCGACCACACCCGGTGGCTGTCGATCACCGCCAACCTCGGCGACGCCAAGACCACCGTCACCCATCCCGCCTCCACCACCCACAGCCGCATCACCGCGGAGGAGCGGGCCGCGGCGGGGGTGAACGACGCGCTCATCCGGGTCGGGGTGGGGCTCGAAGACCCCGAGGACATCAAGGCGGATCTGGGGCGCGGCCTCGATGCACTGAGCGGAGTCACCCGGCTGCGGCGCGCAAGCTCGGCGGCATAGGGAACGCGCCCGGCAGAGGCGCGGCAGAGCGCTTCGAGGTGTTCCGCCTCTCCGCCGCAGCTCCTCCAGCCTCTCCGAGGCGAGCCGGCCACCCCTCGACGCAGTCGCGAAGCCCGCTCCTGGTACCGCACGCCTTGCGAGGCCCTAGTCCGAGGGCGCGGCGAGTGGAGGCGCAGAGAGTCCCGGGCTCCCCCGCCACGGCCCCGGGGCACGGCGCGGCGTCCGGGTCCGTTCCGACCGACGGCAGCCGGGCAGGCCCGGATGGGCGGCCCGGAACCTTCGGCGGAGCTCGATGCCCCGCTCGCTCGCATCGGGACGGGCCGGCCGCCTACGACGAGCGCCACTCGCTGCGGAAGCGGCGCAGCACGTTGTCGACCATGCGCGAGACGTTGTTGTCGAAGCCGTTGTGGGGGAGGCTCCCGCAGAAGGAGATGGAGCCGACCGAGAACACCGCGCCGCCCTCCGGCGTCTCGAAGTAGACGATCTCGGAGCGCATGATGTCGCGGGCCGGCTCGCCCGGGCGGGTGGCGTGGTGGGTCAGGATCTCCTCCGGCACCAGCACGAAGGTTTCGTCCTGGTCCTGCGAGCGGGCGAGGACGAGGGCATGCGGGGGCGAGCCCAGGCTGTGGTCCAGCCAGTCGAGCTCGAAGCCGGCCGCCCCGCCGCCGCTCAGGCCGAAGTCGCCGAGGACTTCGTCGTCGATACCCTCGAAGATCCACGCGGCGCGGGGGTCGCGGGAGGCGGGCAGGCGCCGGTAGGCGGTGCCGTGGAAGTCGCCCTGCGAGATAAACCCCACTCCGGCGAGGCGCTGGGGGGCACGGCCGCTGTTTCGCCACAGTCCGCCGTAGCCGCCGTCGAAGGCGTTGTAGTACTCGCCGGGATCCGCCGCCCAGGCCCGGATCCCGGTCTCGCCCCGGCGGATCTCGACCGCGCCGGGATGCGCGGGGCTCGTGGCTACCCGCCAGTAGAAGCCGTTGCCCCCGAGGTACATCAGGCGCCCGCCCTGCTCGGTGTAGCGGCAGAGCGCATCGAGCGACCCCGGGGTGTGGTACTCGGGGTGGGAGGTGGTCATCACCACCTTGTAGGGCGCGATCGCGTCCACGCCGTCCGCGTCGAGGTCTTCATCGGTGACGACGTCGAAGTCGTGTCCCAGCGCGTCCAGCCACGCGAGGAGATGGGTGTCGGCGGCGAAGTGTCGCAGGCAGGAGCCTCCTTGCGGGTCCGCGTAGGCGCAGAAGCCCGAGCGCTGGTTGATGACGGGGCGCAGGCGCGAGGAATAGCTCACCCCGCTGCCGTCGCGGTGATGGTTGTAGGTGGATATCCCGTACTCGGGGTGATCGTCCGGGGTCCACGGGCGCGCCCGCCAGCGCGCCACCTGCTCGCGGTAGGCGTCGTCGACGTTGCCCCGGGCGAAGTTGGCGTAGACGATGTAGGTGAAGACCGGGAAGAGCACACAGGCGCTCGATTGCGCCCGGCCGGGGGTGGCGCGCACGAAGAAGGGGATCATGTCCTCGTCGTCGCCGGCGCGCAGGCGCACCGCGTACACCCCGCTGCGGAAGTCTTCGGGCACGTCGAAGCGGAAGTCGGTCTCCCACCCGCAGTCGTGGAGGTCGTCGTCGTGGAAGTGGATGGCGGCGTAGTGTTCCGGCGCGTGCCGCCAGCACATCTCCTCGCCCGTCCAGCGCGAACCCTTCATCGCGCGCGCGGG
>CAYFYD010000507.1:0-2703 GCA_964347195.1 uncultured Ectothiorhodospiraceae bacterium | reverse complement strand
CCGCCTTGGCGATGTCCCCGGAGTAGCGGATGCCGCCGTCGGCGACCGCCGGCACGCCGGAACCCCGGAGCGCGCGGCACACGTCGGCGATCGCACTCAACTGGGGCATGCCCACTCCGGCCACCATGCGGGTGGTGCAGGTCGAGCCCGGACCGATGCCCACCTTTATCCCGTCCGCGCCCGCCCGCCGGAGGGCATCGGCCGCCTCTCCGGTCGCGACGTTGCCGCCGATGACCTGCACGTCGGGATGGCGCTGCTTGACCGAACGCACCCGGTTGATGACCCCCTGGGAATGCCCGTGTGCGGTATCCACCACCACGATGTCCACCCCCGCCTCCACGAGCGCGTCCACCCGATCTTCCGTATCCTTTCCCGTGCCCACCGCGGCGCCCACCCGAAGGTGCCCCTGCCCGTCCTTGCAGGCGTCCGGATGCTCGGTCGACTTCTGGATGTCCTTCACGGTGACGAGACCGCGCAGGCGGAAGGCGCAGTCGACCACCGGGACCTTCTCGATACGGCGCTCGTGCAGGAGGTGGAGTATCTCCTCGCGGCCCGCCCCTTCCCGCACCGTCACCAAGCGCTCGCGCGGAGTCATCACGGTGGACACCGGAGCATCGTACCGGGTCTCGAATCGCAGGTCGCGATGCGTGACGATGCCGACGAGCTCGTCTCCCTCCACCACCGGCACCCCGGAGATCGCGAAGGTGCGGGTGAGCCCGAGGACGTCGCGAATGGTGGTGCCCGGCGAGACCGTGATCGGATCCGTGATCACCCCGCTCTCGTGCTTCTTGACGCTGCGCACTTCCTGCGCCTGGCGCTCGGGCGGCATGTTCTTGTGGATGATGCCGAGCCCGCCCGCTTGCGCTATCGTGATCGCGAGGCGCGACTCGGTGACGGTGTCCATGGCCGCCGACACCAGCGGGATATTGAGGGCGACCTCGCGGGTGAGCCGGGTGTCGAGGCGGGCGTCTTTGGGCAGGATATCCGAGAAGGCGGGAATCAGGAGAACATCATCGAAGGTCAGGCCTTCCTGGACATCGAGCATGCGTGGCGCACCTGCAAACCGGGTATCCGGACCATTCTACGCCGTGCGTTCCCCCCGGTAAATTCGTGAACGACTCCGCCGCGACTCGATCCACCGTCGTCGACGCGCCGATGCACGACATCTACACGGTGTCGCGCCTCAATCTCGAGGCGCGGCGTCTCGTGGAGTCCCGCTTTCCGCCCCTGTGGGTGGAGGGGGAGGTGTCGAACCTCGCCCGCCCCCGCTCGGGCCACCTGTACTTCTCGCTGAAGGACGAACGATGCCAGGTGCGCTGCGCGATGTTCCGCATGCAGAACCGCCATCTGGACTTCGAGCCCGCCAACGGAATGCAGGTGCTGGCGCAGGTCCGGGTGAGCCTGTACCCGGAGCGCGGCGAGTTCCAGCTCATAGTCCAGTACCTGGAGGAGGCGGGCGCCGGTGCGCTCCGGCGGGCCTTCGAGGCGTTGAAGCGACGTCTCGCGGAGGAAGGGCTCTTCGACGCCGCGGCGAAGAAGCCCCTTCCCAAGGTGCCGGCCCGTATCGGCATCCTCACCTCGCCGACCGGGGCGGCGCTCCGTGACATCCTGACCGTGATGCGGCGGCGTTTTCCCGGTGTGCACGCGATCCTCTATCCGGTGCCGGTGCAGGGTGAGGGGGCGGCGAGCCGGATCGCGGAGATGCTCGACCGCGCCTCGGCCCGGTCGGAGTGCGACGTGCTCCTCCTCGCACGGGGAGGCGGGTCGCTCGAGGACCTGTGGTGCTTCAACGAGGAGCCGGTGGCGCGCGCCATCCATCGCTGCCCGATTCCGATCGTCGCCGGCATCGGCCACGAAACGGACTTGACCATCGCGGACCTCGTCGCCGACCGGCGCGCACCGACCCCCTCCGCCGCGGCGGAGCTGGCGACCCCCGACGCGATGCAGTGGCGCGACGAGCTCGAGCGCGCCCGCCTTCGCCTCGGGCGCCTGATGCGCCGGCGCATCGAGGAACGGCGCACGCAGGTCAAGTGGCTCGTGCGCGCGTTGCCGGACCCCCAGCGCCGCCTTCAGGATCTCTCGCAGCGCCTCGACGCCCTGCTCGCGAGAGCCTTTCGCGCGGTGCGACGCGCGGCCGGCGGGAAACGCGATGCGCTGCGGGCTCTCAGCTCCCGCCTCTACCGGCAGGCCCCCGCCACCGTGGTACGCGCGCACCGGATCCGCGCCGAAGTCCTTCGGGCGCGGCTCCGCAGAAGCATGCAGCACGGCCTCGAAACGCGCCGGGCGCAGCTCCATGCGCTGGAGCGCGCCCTGGCCGCGGTAGGCCCTCAGCAGACGCTCGAACGCGGCTACGCCATCGTCTCCCGGAGCCGCGACGGCGCGGTGCTCCGGGACGCCTCGCAGGTAGAGCCCGGCGAACGCATCGAGGCGCGTCTCGCGCAGGGGACGCTGGCGGGAGAGGTGACGGCGCACGTCATCCCGACAACATCCCGAGGAGGTGGCGCGCCAACCCTTCGTTGATCTCGCGATGCCGTGGAAGCGGCGCCGGCCCCAGGGTGCGCTGCCTTAGCCCGCATATCTCACCGAGCTTCGTAGCGAGGGCGTCGAGATGCCTTGGAAAGCGGGCGCACGGACTGAAAGACACTGAAGGGCGAGCCGGAATCAGGCGAAGCGCCGGGGGCGCTTCGTCCCGGCGAGCGGGCA
>CAYFYD010000506.1:0-2709 GCA_964347195.1 uncultured Ectothiorhodospiraceae bacterium | reverse complement strand
GCGAGCGCGGCCTCCACCATCGCCTCGAAGGCCGTCCCCCCCTCGAGCCAGGTCCAGACCTGGCGGTATCCCACCGCGCGCATCGCCGGAAGGTCCGGACTGAGGCGCGGGTCCGCGCGCAGCGCGTGCACTTCGTCCACGAAGCCCCGATCGAGCATCGACCGGAAGCGGGCCCGGATGCGGGCGTGCAGCCGCGCCCGCTCCGACACCTCCAGAGCGATCACGTGCATCCTCGTGCCGGGGACCGGGTCGCGGCCCTGCGCGTGGAGGCGGGAGAGGGGGACTCCGCCGCGGATCGCCACCTCGAGAGCGCGCTGGACACGCTGAGGGTCGTTGGGGTGGATGCGGGCCGCCGCCGCCGGGTCGAGACGGGCGAGCCGGACGTGCATCGCGGGCCATCCCTCTCGCGCGGCCTCCCGGCCGAGCTCGAGGCGGAGCTCCGGATCGGCGGGAGGCATCGGAGACAGGCCGCGCAGCAGGGTCGCGAAGTACAGGCCGGTGCCACCGACCAGGAGGGGGGTCCTTCCCGCCCGGCGGATGTCCTCGATCGCGCGCTCGGCGTCGCGCCGGAAGCGGGCGGCGGAGTAGACCTCGTGCGGTTCCCGGATGTCGATGAGGCGATGGGGGGTGCGCTCGAGGACCGCCCGGTCCGGCTTGCCGGTGCCGATGTCCATGCGCCGGTAGACCATGGCGGAGTCGACGCTGACGATCTCGAAGGGTCCGCGCGAGGCCAGCCAGACCGCGAGATCGGTCTTGCCGGCGGCGGTGGGTCCCATCAGACACACACAGGCCCCGTCCCCCGCTTCCCCGGCGACCGGGCGGTTCACGCGCGCTTCGCCGCGTCGAAGAGGGCGGCGATCGCCTCGTCCGACAACTCCACCCAGACCCGCGACGGAAGCGGCACGGGCCTCTCCGACCACGCGTCGATCTCTCTCATCAGCTCGTCGAGTACCGAGCGGTCGAGGGGAGGGTCGAGATGGTCGACGACGCACCGGATCAGGGTGCGGTCCTCGTCTCCGCCATCGCTCTCCTCCAGGGCCCCGAGGCCCGCGGCGAGCGCGGCCGCCACCTCGCCCGGCGCGATGCCGGCGAGCGGGACCGGGGCCTCGCGCAACATGATGCGCTCGGGGCCGACCCGCCGGAGCTCGAATCCGAGGCGAAGCAGCACGTCTTCCCGCGCCGCGAAGCGGTCCGCCGCCTCCGCCCCCACCGGGTGCGACTCCGGCACCAGATAGGGCCGCGAGCGTACCGGGCCTTCCGCCGCTGCGTGCTGCAGGCGGGCGATCAGCATCTCCCGTCGCGCCGCCGCGACATCGACGAGGCGCAGGCGCCCGCCCGCCTCCAGCGCCGCGTAGCGTCCCCCGAGGGGGCCGAGCACCGGAGCCCCGGGGACCGCGGCGCGCGGCGCGGGGTCCCCGGCCCGCGCCCCGCCCCTCCGTGTCCCCGGCGTCGGGTAGGAGGGCCGCGTCTCGGCGACTCCGGGGGGAGGTACCGGCGTCCGCGCTGCGAAGGGCTCCGGCGGCGGGGGTCGCGGGGGGGCGGAAACCGCGACCGGGTCGGGCGGAAGGAGCGAGGCGCCCGCGAGCCCGCGCAGACAGCGTCCCACGAAGTCGTGCACGAGGCGCGCGTCGCGGAAGCGCACCTCGTGCTTGGTGGGGTGCACGTTGACGTCGACCTCCGCCGCGGGCAGCACCAGGTCCAGGACATACCCCGGCGGCCGCTCCGCTCCCAGCCACTCCGCGCAGGCGGCGCGGATCGCGTGACGCACCACGGGGTCGCGCACCGGGCGCGCGTTGACGAAGAGGTGCTGAGGGTCGGCGGGGTGGGGGTCCGGCCCCGGACCCGCCACCCAGCCCCGCAAGGCGAGCCCCCCGCTCTCGAACTCCACGCGCAGGGCCTTCTCGGCGAAGCGCCGCCCGCAGAGCTTGGCCAGCCGGGCGTCGAGCTCTCCTCCACTGCGCGCGGCCCGCACCCGGAACACCGGTTTCGCGTTGTGGCTCAGGCCCAGGTCGAGGCCGGGATGGGCGAGGGCGAGGACCTTCACCATCGTCTCCAGATGCCGGAACTCCGTCTTCTCGGTGCGCAGGAACTTCCGGCGGGCCGGCGTGTTGAAGAAGAGGTCCCGCACCTCGACCGTCGTCCCCGGCGCGCAGGCCGCGGGAAGCGGCGCGCTGACCTCCGCCGACCCCGCGGCCTCCACCTTCCATCCGCTCTCCTCGTCCGCGCGGCGCGACACCAGCGTGAAGTGCGACACCGAGGCGATGCTCGGCAACGCTTCGCCGCGGAACCCCAGGCTCGCGATGCGTCTCAGGTCATCGAAGCAGCGGATCTTGCTCGTGGCGTGCCGGCGCAGCGCGAGCACGAGGTCGTCCCGGTGAATGCCGGCGCCGTTGTCGCGCACCCGCACCAGCCGGGCGCCGCCGCGCTCGACCTCCACCTCGATCCGCTCCGCGCCGGCATCGACGCTGTTCTCGAGCAGCTCCTTCAGTACCGAAGCGGGCCGTTCGACCACCTCGCCCGCCGCGATCTGGTTGGCGAGGGTCGGGTCCAGGCGCTGGATTCGCATGGCGGCACGTTAACAGGAGAGGGCTCCGGGGGCGACCTGCCGGGGAAGCGTTCGCCTCCCTCGGGGCCGCGACCGCCGGCGGCGGCCTGGACTTGTTCACGACATCCTGGCATTTTGCCAATCCTGTTGTATCTCACAAACCA
>CAYFYD010000505.1:0-2726 GCA_964347195.1 uncultured Ectothiorhodospiraceae bacterium | reverse complement strand
CGTGCTGCAGCGACTTGAGTTCGAGCTGCATGGACTGGCGCAGATTGCGGTCGAGTGCGGAGAGCGGCTCGTCGAGCAGAAGCAGCTTCGGCCGGTTGATGATGGCGCGGGCGAGCGCCACGCGCTGGCGCTGCCCGCCCGAGAGCTGATGGGGGCGGCGCCGCTCGAAGCCGCTCAGGCCGACGCGCTCGAGGGCCTCGCCCACGCGGGCGTTGCGCTCCCGCCGCGCTACCCCCGCCACGTCGAGCCCGTAGCCCACGTTGTCGCAGACGCGCAGGTGGGGGAAGAGTGCGTAGCTCTGGAACACGGTGTTGACGGGGCGCCGGTAGGGCGGCACGCCGCTCATCGGACGCCCCGCGATCCACACCTGGCCCTCGTCGAGCTCCTCGAAGCCGCTGATCGCGCGCAGGAGGGTGGTCTTGCCGCACCCGGAGGGCCCGAGCAGGGTGACGAACTCCTGCGCCCCGACTTCGAGCGAGATGCCGTCGAGCGCCGCGATGACGCTCCCGTCCGGCGCCTCGAAGCGTCTGACCGCCTCGCGCATCTCGGCGATCGGAGGCACCGCCGCGCTCGTCTTCCGCGCCCCCATCAGAGAGCGCCGCGAGCACCGGCGGCGGGATACCGGGCGGCGCGCGAGGCCCGCCGCCCGCGGGCGCTCATTGCGCGGTGCGCACCCGGGTCCAGATGCGGTTGTACTTGCGCAAGTCCCCACCCAGGTCCTCGAAGATCTGGAGCCGTGACACCACCTCCGGGGGAGGATTGATGTTGACGTTCGCCCTCAGCTCCTCGGGGAGCAGATCGCGCGCCGGCATGTTTGCGGTGCTGTTGACCTGCTGGGCCACGTTGAGGGCCGCGACCTCGGGCTGGAGGTAGAACTCGAGGAAACGCCTGGCGTTCTCCTTGTTCGGCGCCGATGCCAGCACGCAGATGTCTTCCTGGTACATCGTCGCGCCCTCTTCCGGAATGACGAATCCGAGCCGGTCCGGCTCGCTGAGGACGGTGAACATCGCGCCTACGTACCAGTGCGCAGCGGCCACGTCACCCGCCTGCACCAGCGAGACGATGTCGTAGCTGAAGGCCGAGATCCTGGGCCGGAGCTCGAGGAGCAGCTCCTCCGCCTGCTCCAGCTCGCCGGGGTCGGTGGAGTTCACGGAGTGACCGTTCAGGATGAGCGCGACGCCGATGGTCTCGCGCAGATCGTCGAGCATGATGATCTTCTTGCCCTTGTCGGGGAGGGCGAAGAAGTCGGCCCAGGAGCGGAGCTCCCCGGCCTCCTCCTTGTTGTAGAAGATGCCCACCGCCCCCCACGCGTAGGGCAGGCAGTACTCGCTCTCGGGGTCGACTTTCGAGCGCTTCGAGGCGGGGTCGATGTTCTCGAAGCCCGGCAGCTCGTTGACCTCGGCGTTCCAGAGCAGGCCGAGCTTCTGCATGATGTCGCGCATGTGCACCGACGGGAACACGATGTCGTATCCCGTGGCGCCGGCCTGGATCTTGGCGAGCATCTCTTCGTTGGTGCCGTAGGTGTCGAGCGTGACCTCGATACCCGTCTCCTCGGTGAACAGGGTCAGCACCTCGGGATTGATGTAGTCCCCCCAGTTGTAGACGTTGAGCTGGCCTTCCGCGGTGGCGGGAAGCGCGGTCGCGAGCGCGAGCGCCGCCGCGGCGCCGGTCAGGGCGAGCCGGCGGATCGTCCGGGTTGCAGACGTGGTCATGGTGCTGTCTCCTCTCAGCCGTTGGGGTGCTTCGCGCTTCACTCTACGATCGTCGCGGCACCGAATGCACCCCCTCCAACCCGCATATCTCACCGAACTTCGTAGCGAGGGCGGCGAGACGTCGCGGTGGGCGGGCGAGCCGGAATCAGGCGAAGCGCCGGGGGCGCTTCGTCCCGGCGAGCGGGCAAGCCGAGGAGGGCTTGCCCGGCCTGCAAGCGAAGCAGGGACTGCGTAGCGCAGCAGGTAGTGGTGACTATGTCGAAGTGGCTCGAGGGAGTACGCCCGCTCACCGAGAGCGGATCGGCGTCCGCAGCAGGAGGGCGGCGAGATATGCGGGCCAAGGCGGCGCACGCCGCCCGGGCGGGCCCGCGCGCCGCTCAGGCCTGCTTCTCGATGCGTGGCAGCGACGCGATGCCGGCGAGCCAGGGCTGGGCGGATCGAGCCCAGATGTGGCGCCGCGGGGGAAGCTCCGCGCGCTGGCGCAGGGTGCCCGCCCGGATGTTGGTGCGGCCGGGGTCGTCGCCCGCATTGCAGGACCAGAGCTGGGTGCCGCAAGTCGCACAGAACACCATCGCGCGTCGGTTGCCGCTCTCCGCGGTCTTCACGTAGGTCTTCGGCTGGCCCGACACCAGTCGCAGAGACCCCGGCGAGGCGGTCACCACGGTGCGAAACGCAGTCCCGGACATCGTCTGGCAGTCGGTGCAGTGACAGATGGCGGCGCTCTCGGGTTCCGTTGCCGCCTCGAAGGTGATCTCGCCGCAATGGCAGGTGCCGTCGATCTTCATCGTCTGAGCTCCTCGTCTTGAACCTCGTCCCCCGCCGGCCCGCGGCGGGACCGCCACAATCTGCGACCTGATGACGTACGCCGCTCGGCGTTCGAGCACCGGGCGGCGCGCTCCCGAGTGCAGTCGGGGAACGGTACCCCCTGCGGCGGGCGGGCGAGTCGTTGCGGGCTCGCCGGCGGGCGTGCGCACTCGGTACCTCGTCGGGTCCGCAGCCGGACTGAAGAGGGGG
>CAYFYD010000504.1:0-2756 GCA_964347195.1 uncultured Ectothiorhodospiraceae bacterium | reverse complement strand
ACGTCGAGACGCAGGGGGTCGCCTTCGCGGAAGCATCCACGGTGTTCGGGGATCCATGCGAATACAGTATTGCGGACCCTGATCACTCTCTGGGAGAGCATCGGTATCTGAGCATGGGCAACTCCTCGCACAACCGCCTGCTTGTCGTGTGTTACGCCGAACGCGCCGATCAGATCCGCATCATCAGCGCGCGCGAGGCATCCAGATGTGAACGGCAGCAATATGGATCAAGATAGTGAACAAGACACGATGCGCGTGGAGTACGACTTCTCCGGCGGCGTTCGTGGCAAGCATTACGAAGCCTACCGCCGGGGCACGAACGTAGTTGTCCTGGAGCCCGACGTGGCGGAGGTCTTCAAGGATTCCTCCTCGGTCAACTCGGCACTGCGGGAGCTGGCCAAAGTCGCCCGGACGCATGCCTCGACGCCGAAAACGAAGCGTTGAGCGAATGCCTGTAATGGTTCAGGAGAACCACACAGTAAAGATCCACTTTTCCAGCCTGTCCGGGAATCAGGCTCGTCCGCAATACACAGATACAAAGGAAAGGATGGCCGAGACCTTGTGAGCATCAGGGGGGGACCGCACGACCGCATCGAGCAGGACATACAAGAGGGATTCCGGGATGTCCCGCCCGCTGCCGCTGACAGACAGCGGGGCCGCAACAGGACAATGCGGGAGAAACGGACGCGCACCCAGGAGAGGCTCCGCCCTTCGTGTCCGGCGTACTCGCATCCACGGCCGTTAGTCCGGCCGGCGTGAAATCGTCCCGGCAAGCGCCCCCCGGGGAAGGACCACCCATGCGAAACGAGATACGGCCTCACACCGGAAGCACCCTGCGCTGCCGCGGCTGGCGGCAGGAGGGCATCCTGCGGATGCTCGAGAATACCGTCACGAACGGAGAGCGGCCCGAGGACCTGATCATCTACGGCAGCACCGGGCAGGCCGCGCGCGACTGGCGCTCCTACCACGCGATCGTCGAGCGGCTGCGCGAGCTCCGGGACGACGAAACGCTGGTGGTGCAGTCCGGGAAGCCGGTGGCGGTGTTCCGCAGCTACACCACGAGCCCCCGCGTGGTGCTCGCCACCTGCAACCTGGTGCCGCGCTGGGCGACCCATGACGAGTTCGAGAGGCTGCGTGCGGAAGGGCTCACCATCCACGGCCAGTACACCGCGGCGTCCTGGGCCTACATCGGCAGCCAGGGGATCATGCAGGGCACCTTCGAAGTGTTCGGCGCCTGCGCCGAGCAACACTTCGGCGGGTCGCTGGCCGGGCGCGTGGTGCTGAGCGGGGGGCTGGGTGGCATGGGCTCGGCCCAGCCTCCCGCGGTCACCATGAACGGCGGAGTGGCGCTGATCGTGGAGATCGACCCCTCGCGCATCGCGCGGCGCCTGGACAGCGGACACGTCGACGAGTCCTTCGAGGACCTGGACACCGCGTGGCGCCGCTGCCGTGCCGCCGCCGCGGCGGGCGAAGCGCGGGCCTTCGCGCTGCGGGGGAACGCGGCCGACGTGTGCGAGCACTTCGCCGCGAGCAGCGAGCGCCCCGACTGCGTCACCGACCAGACCTCCGCCCACAACCTCCTGCACGGGTATGTGCCCTCCGGGCTGAGCATGGACGAAGCGCGACACCTGCGCGCCGCCGATCCGCAGAGCTACCGGCGCCGCGCCGGCGAGACCGCGGCGCGACACCTGCGCGCCCTGCTCGCGCTCCGGGCCGAAGGCGTACCCTGCTTCGAGTACGGCAACGACCTGCGCGCGGCGGGCCGCGCCCACGGAGTGGAGAACGCCTTCGACCTGCCGGGCTTCGTCCCCCTCTTCCTGCGGCCGAGCTTCGCGCGGGGCCGCGGTCCGGTGCGCTGGGTCCTGCTCTCCGGCGACCCCGCCGACCAGCGCGCCGCCGACGGCGCGGCCCGCGACCTCTTCCCCGACGACGTCCTTCTCCAGCGCTGGCTCGGGCTCGCGGCGAAGTGGGCCCCCATCGAGGGGCTGCCGGCGCGCACCTGCTGGCTCGGCTACGGCGCTCGGGCGGCGATGATGCTGCGCATGAACGAGATGGTCGCGCGGGGAGAGCTCCGCGCGCCGGTCGCGGTCACCCGCGATCACCTCGATTCCGGAGCGAGCGCGTGGCCGGCGCGCGAGACCGAGAACATGCCGGACGGCTCCGACGCGATCGGCGACTGGCCCTACCTCAACGCGATGCTCAACGTCGCGGGCGGCGCCGACCTCGTCGCCATCCACCAGAACGCGGGCGACATCGGCGGCTCGATCTCGGCCGGGATGACGCTCATCCTCGACGGCAGCGACGAGACGGCGGAACGCGTGACGCGGGTGTTCGCGAGCGACCCCGGCATCGGGGTGGTGCGCCACGCGGACGCCGGGGTCCCGGAAGCGGTGGAGTTCCTCGCAACCAGCGATATCCGTGCCGGCTTCGTCGAGTGAGACGGCGCCCGCCGGCCGGCATCGATCGAGATGCGCCGTGCGCAGCGACGGAGACCGCCTCCCGGGAGCTGCTCCGCGGGTCTCCGGACCCGGGGGATGTCCGTCTTCGGCCTTCCTCGATGACCACCGGCGAGCGTATCGTCCTGATTCGATGCCTCGTCCTTCGGTCACCGCCGACTTCGGGTCACCCGATCGTCAGTGGACGCGACCCTGTCGAGTTCGCTGGCCGCCCCGGAATGAACGAACCAGCCTCGCCTCCGGATCCAGCAATTCTCATTGTGGCGCCTGACTTCACCCTGAGCCGCAAGCCGTCTTCTC
>CAYFYD010000503.1:0-2769 GCA_964347195.1 uncultured Ectothiorhodospiraceae bacterium | reverse complement strand
ATGGTCCTCCTCGACGCTTCGGGTTCCCGGGTATGCCGGTGGCGATCGGGGTGCTACCCACCGGCGCGACGGCGGGGCCAGTCTGGTCAGCCCACGCGACGCACGCCGTTCACAGCCTGGATCTTGCGATGATCTCCCGGCATCGATCCATCGCTCGTGCTCCAAACCGCGATGCGAGCCGATCAAGGTCTACATCTTGCGGTGGTCCCAGCTTCGGACCCTCTCCGGGTGCACGATCACCAGGGTGCGCTTGCGGCTGCCCCTCTCCGCCATCTCGCGCAGCTCCGCCTCGCTCCGCTCGGGGTAGTAGCGACGGTAGATGCGTTGCGAGAGATCGATGCGGAGCGGATCGGTGTCGACGAGCACCGCGCGGCCGTTGATCGAGACGCCGCGCAGCTCCGCGTAGGTGTCGCCGGCTTCGGCGAGCACCGCGATACGCGGGTCTCGGGCGAGGTTCACCACCTTCTGAGACTTGGTGTAGCTCGGGAACACGAGGGCACCGTCGCTCACCGCGAACCACAGCGTCATCAGGTGCGGAGTGCCGTCACGGCCGATGGTGGCCACCTGCAGGTGGCGGGCCTCTTCGAGGAAGCGCCACACCTCCTCCTCGTTCATGCGGATCCGGTCGCGTGCGTGTGCCATCGCGGGTCGCCCTCCTCCTCAGCCTCCGAAACGGGGCTCGCGCTTCTCGATGAAGGCCCGAAGCGCCTCCCGGTGATCCTCGTCTCGCATCGACTCGATGATGGACTCCGCCTCCCGGTCCATGCACTCCTCCAGGCCGCGTGCGTGGGCCCGGCGGATGTTCTCCTTCATGCGACGGAGCGCGTGCCGTGGCCCGGACGCGATACGCCGGGCGAGCGCACGCGCCTCGTGCTCCAGCCGCTCGTCCGGCACGACCCGGTTCACGAGCCCCAGGCCTGCCGCTTCCTCCGCCGGAATGCGATCCGGAACGAAGAGCAGCTCACAGGCGCGGCCATGCCCGAGCATCCGGGTGAGGAGCCAGGAGATACCGTAGTCTCCGCTCAAGCCCACCCTGGCGTAGCCGGTGGTCAGGAACGCGCTTCGGGTCGCGATGCGGATGTCGCAGGCCATCGCGATCGCGAAGCCCGCCCCCGCGGCGGGACCGGAGATCGCGGCCACGACCGGAAGCGGAAAGCGATAGAGCGCGCCGGAGAGGCCGCGCTGCTGCTCCTTCAGTGCGCGGAGGTCCGCTTCTCTCCCTTCGCTGCGTCCGGCTGCGCGCTTCCGCATGGCCTTGACGTCCCCACCCGCGCAGAAGGCGCCGCCGGCTCCCGTCAGTACCAGGCAGCCGAGCCCGCGATCCTCGCGGAGCGCCTCGAGGGTTCGCCGCAGGCCCGCGCCCATCTCGGCCGAGAGCGCGTTTCGCGCCTCGGGACGGTTCATGGTGAGCGTAGCGACACCGTCCTCGACCCGGCACTGCGCCTGCCCGGTCCCGGTCTCGACCTCCCTCATGTCTCTCCCTCGCGGGCCGCGCGGGCCGGGGCCTGCGCGATCACGCCGTCTTCGAGCAACCGGCCGATCGTAGCGGAGTCCACTCCCCATTCGCCAAGGGCGTCACGGGTGTGGACACCGGGGACGGCAGGTGGGCCGCGCACCGCGCTCGGAGTGCGGCTGAAGCGCGGCGCGGCATTGGGCTGCCAGTGGCCTTGCGCCTCGATGAAGGTGTCGCGCGCCCGGTTGTGGGGGTGGAGCGCCGCTTCGCGCAGGCCGAGCACCGGCGCGAAACAGGCGTCGCTGCCCTCGAGGACCTCCATCCACTCCGCCCGCGTGCGCGTCTTGATGATCGAGGCGAGCTTCTCCTTCAGCGCCGGCCACTGCGAGCGGTCCGTGGTGTGCGGCAACCCCTCCGCTCCGGTGCCGATGCGTTCGAGCAGCTCGGCGTAGAACCTGGGCTCGATGGGCGCCAGCGCGATGTGCTGTCCGTCGCTCGTCTCGTACACCTCGTAGAAATGGGCGCCGCTGTCGAGCAGGTTCGTGCCCCGCGTCTCGTCCCATACGCCCGCGCCGGCGAGACCCCAGGTGGCGGTCATCAGGGAAGCGGCCCCATCGATCATCGCCGCGTCCACCACCTGCCCCTTTCCGGAGCGTCTTGCTTCTACGAGGGCGGCGATTACCCCGAGGGCGAGATAGAGCGCGCCGCCGCCGAAGTCCCCGACCAGGTTGAGCGGCGGGGTCGGCGCCTCCCCGGCGCGGCCGACCGCCGCCAGCACGCCGCTCAGCGCGATGTAGTTGAGATCGTGTCCGGCGGCGTGCGCGAGTGGTCCCGTCTGCCCCCAGCCCGTGACCCGTCCGTACACCAGCCGCGGGTTTCGGGCCCGGCATTGCTCCGGCCCCAGGCCGAGGCGCTCGGTCACCCCGGGGCGAAAGCCCTCGATGAGGATGTCCGCCTCCCCGCAGAGCGCGAGCACCAGCGCCGCCCCCTGCGGATGCTTGAGGTCCACCGCGGCGGAACGGCGGCTGCGCTCCAGCAGGCGGTGCTCGGGCGGGATGTCGACGCCGAGCCCGGAAGGCGCAATGCGGTCGATCTTGAGCACGTCCGCGCCCAGCTCGGCGAGCAGCATCGCGCACATGGGCCAGGGTGCGCTGTGCGCCAGCTCGCCGACCCGTACTCCCTCGAGCGGTCCCATCGACTGGCGTCTTCCCGGTAAACGGCGTCGGTCCGGCGGCGAACGATAACCCATTCCGCGCCGGCGGGAGGCAGGGCTCTTCAAAAGTCGGCTTGACGGCTTCAGACTCCGAGCTTCGGGA
>CAYFYD010000502.1:0-2777 GCA_964347195.1 uncultured Ectothiorhodospiraceae bacterium | reverse complement strand
ATTCCCGCAGAATCCATGGCCGTCATTCCCGCGCAAGCGGGAATCCACCGGCGGGAATCCCTCTCGTGCGGATACGACGCCGTCATTCCTCTCCGTGCAAGGTCGGCGAAGATCGCACTTCCATGATGGACGTCCCGCCGCCACTGCGAAATGAGCTCCACAGTGACTGAAACCATGAGTTGCACCCACAGTGACGCTGGAAGCTTTGATTCGATCAGAGTCCATGGCCGTCATTCCCGCAGAATCCATGGCCGTCATTCCCGCGCAAGCGGGAATCCACCGGCGGGGATCCCTCTCATGCGGATGCGACGTCGTCACCTGAGCCCTCCGGCGCGCGAACGGGTCCCGCGGAACGGGATCAGAGCTCCCCCGACACCCGGCCCTGCTGCACCAGGACCTCGAAGGCGCGGAGCGTCTCGGCGGTGCCCTCCTCGATGGAGATCGCGCCGTAGTCGCCGAGGTGCGCGCGCAGGGCGGCGTCACCCTCCTCGGCGGGGAAGGGCAGGGGATCGCCGGTGGCCCGCACCCGCGCGCCGGGCCGGAGGCGGCGGAGCGCCTCCAGCCCCTCCTCGACGGTGGCGACGACTCCGTTGCAGTCGAACACCGCGGCGCCCTCGCGCTCCCGGGACACCGCCCGCACGAAGGCGGCCGCGACCTCGCCCGCGTAGAGATAGGAGACGGGGCCGGTGAAGGGCACCTCGTACTCGCGGCCGAGCGCCGCGGCGAGGATCGCGAAGGTGGTCTTCGAGGTCATGCCCTGGTCCCGGCCCACCCCGTAGACGACGCCGGGCCGGATGCCGGTGCTCGGCACCTGCCAGTCCCGCCAGTAGACGCGCGCCACCGCCTCGTCGCAGGCCTTGTAGGCGCCGTAGAGGGTGGCGAGCCAGGGTGAGCCCGGCCCCGCCCCGTGGGCGGCGACGGAGCTCGCGTAGGCGAGGCGGCGCACGCCGTGGCGGCGCGCCGCCTCGAACACCGCCACCGTGCCGACCACGTTGGCGCGGGCGCCCCCGACCGGGTCCGCCCGGCAGAAGGGCACCTGCAGGGCGGCGAGGTGGACGATCGATCCGATCCCGTGCGCCGACACCACCCGGTCGAGCGCCGCGGCGTCGGAGATGTCCCCCTGCTCCCAGACCACCCGGTCGAGCGCGTCCTCGGAGAGGAGGAGACCCGGGCGGCGGCGCTCGGCGGCCAGATCGAAGGCGACGACGGGGACCCCGGCCCGCACCAGGATCGCGAGCGCCCAGCTCCCGATACATCCGCCCGAGCCGGTGACGAGCACCGGACGGTCGAAGTCGGCGGCGCGCGCCGCGAAGCGATGGGTCAATGAGTCCATGGCCGGAACCTGTCGATGCGGAAGGGCTGCATGTCGATGCGCGGATTGTCGCCTGCGACGAGGGCCGCGATCAGCTCTCCGGTGCGCGCGCCGAGGCTCAGGCCCAAGTGCTGGTGCCCGAAGGCGAACCACACGTTGCGGTGACGGGGCGAGGGACCGATGACGGGAAGGTGGTCCGGGAGCGACGGACGAAAGCCCATCCACTCGCTCACTTCGCAGTCGCGCTCGGGGGGCAGGCCGGGCAGCATCTCGCGCCCCTTGCGGTAGAAGACGCGGGCGCGTTCGTAGTCGGGCGCGGCGGCGAGGGAAGCGAGCTCGACCGTGCCCCCGATGCGCAGGCCGCCGGTCATCTGCGTGAGGCCCAGCCCCTCTTCGCCGTTCGTGATCGGGCGCCGCAGCCCGCTGTCGACGCCGCGGATGACGTGGTGGTAGCCGCGCTCGGCCTCGAGCGGCACCCGGGACCCCAGCGCCCGCGCGAGCGGCTTCGACCAGGCGCCGGCCGCGACCACGAGGCGCTCCACCGGGACCGGGGCGTCCGGGGTACGGAGCGCCCGCACGCCCTCCGGGCCGAGCGCGAAACCCCGCACTTCGGTCCGGACGAAGGCGCCGCCCGCCACGCGCACCTCGTCGGCGATCGTCCGGGTGAGCCGGAAGGGATCGAGGGCGTGGCCGCACTCGGGGAACCAGGTCGCGTAGCGGTAACGCCGGTGCAGGGCGGGCTCGAGCTGGCGGATCTCGTCCGCGTCGAGCTCGTCCACCCGCGTGCCGAGAGAGCGGAGCCGCGCGCGTTCCGCCGCCCCCGCCCCGAAGCGGCGAGCGGAGCGGTACACGGTGAGCGAACCCGCGTGACGGAGGTAGTGCGCCGCCGGTGTCCCGGCGCTCAGCCGCCGGTAGGCGCCGAGGGTGTCCTCGAGGAGCGAGGCGAGCGCGCGGGCGTTGCGCATCCGGGTCGCGGCGGGGGCATGGGCCGCGAAGCGCAGCAGCCAGGGAGCGAGGCGCGGCAGGTAGCGCCATCGGATCGCGAGCGGGGACTCGCGGTCCGCCAGCATCCGTGGCACCGCCGCGAGCACCGCCGTCGAAGCCAGCGGCAGCGCGTGGTCGCGCCCGCAGAGCATGCCGAGGTTGCCGAAGGAGGTGCCCATCCCCGGCTCTCCCCGGTCGACCACCGTGACCTCGAAGCCGGCGCGCTGGAGGAAGCGGGCGCAGCACACCCCCACGATGCCCGCCCCGACCACGGTGACCCGCCGCGGGCGATTCACGGCTGCCGGCCCTCCCGGCCGCGGTCCGGGCGCCTCCGTGCCCGCGGCCGGGGGCGGATGGGCGACGACGCCTCGACCAGAAAGCGGACCAACATCCTCACGCCAATGCTCGAGGCCGGGGCCGGGGGGACGCAGGGCTCTTCAAAAGTCGGCTTGACGGCTTCAGACTCCGAGCTTCGGGATTG
>CAYFYD010000501.1:0-2830 GCA_964347195.1 uncultured Ectothiorhodospiraceae bacterium | reverse complement strand
CGTTCAGCACCCAGGTCACGATGTCCGACCACTGGTCGTCGCCGTGGCGGGTGGCCGGGCCCAGCGGCTCCTTGGAGATGATCTCGGGCAGGATCACGTGATTCTCCGGATCAGTGAAGGTGGAGCGGGTGGAGGCGAGGCCGGAGGCGTCCGTCGTGTACACGTCGCAGCGGCCTTCGATGTAGTTCTGGCGCGCCTCGTCGTTGGTCTCGATGGTCACCGCTTCGTACTCCATGCCGTTGGCGTGGAAGTAGTCCGCGAGGTTGAGCTCGGTGGTGGTGCCGGTCTGGATGCACACGGAAGCGCCGTCGAGCTCCGTCGCGCTCGAGACTCCGAGGTCCTTGGGCACCATGAAGCCCTGGCCGTCGTAGTAGTTCACGCCGTGGAAGCGCAGCTTGACGCCGACATCGCGCGAGAAGGTGATGGTCGTGTTGCGCCACAGCACATCGCCTTCGCCCGCGTTGAGCTTCGTGAAGCGCGTCTTTCCGGTTGAAGTCACTGCCTTGATGGCGCCGGGGTCTCCGAGGACCGCGGCCGCGGTGGCCCGGCAGAAGTCGATGTCGAAGCCATGCCATTCCCCGGCCTCGTCGGGATAGGCGAAGCCGGCGACACCGGTGCTGACGACGCAGCTCAGTACGCCGAGGGCCTGGACATCCTCGAGAGTGCCCGCGCGCGCGCCGGTGGCGACGCCGAGGGCGATCACGAGGGAGCCGAGAACTGCACGATTCAATGCTTTCATTGGTTGCTCCTGGCAGAAAAAACCCGAGTCATGTGGTGGGTCGAAAAGGGGTCCGAAACGCGACGCTGCCGCATCAGGAGCGGCCCCGGCGTCTCCACCCGGTGGAGCGGCCGCGGTGCTTCCCGATAGCGGAGCGACGAAGGGGCCGATGATAGCGGCAACCCCGCAGCGCTGCCATGATCCGAGCACTCGGGCAGGGCAAATGTGTTCTCGGCCGTCCCGGTTCGCCGCCGGACAGCGTAGCTCCTTGATGCAGAAGCTCTTTCTTCGGTTGACCACGACTTCGCTCGAAACGCTCGGCGATCGACGTAACCCCTTGAATTTATTGGACACGGCCAAGAGAACCAATCAGACCTGGCACTCGGGCAGGGCTCGTTTCCTGTCCGGCGGCGGCTCAGATGCCGCCCATGCACAGGTACTTGATCTCTACGAAGTCGTCCGTGCCGTACTTCGATCCCTCGCGCCCGATGCCCGACTCCTTGACGCCGCCGAAGGGGGCGACCTCGTTGGAGATGATGCCTTCGTTGATCCCGACGATGCCGTACTCGAGCCCCTCGGAGACCCGCCAGATCCGACCGATGTCGCGGCTGTAGAAGTACGCGGCGAGGCCGTACTCGGTGTCGTTGGCCATCCGCAGCGCCTCCTCCTCGTCGCGGAAGCGGAAGAGGGGAGCGACCGGGCCGAAGGTCTCCTCTCGGGCGACCAGCATGTCGGGAGCGACCTCGGTGAGGACGGTGGGCTGGAAGAAGGTGCGCCCGAGAGGATGGCGCGCGCCTCCGGCGGCCACGCGGGCGCCCCGGGTGGTGGCGTCGGCGATGTGCTCCTCCACTTTCCTCACCGCCCCTTCGTCGATGAGGGGGCCCTGCTGCACGCCGGCGTGGAGCCCGTTGCCGACCTCGAGGGCGCCGGCGGCCGCGGCCAGCCGAGCGGCGAATGCGTCGTAGATCCCGTCCTGCACCAGGATGCGGTTCGCGCACACGCAGGTCTGTCCCGTGTTGCGGTACTTCGACGCGACCGCGCCGGCCACCGCAGCGTCGAGGTCGGCATCGTCGAACACGATGAAGGGCGCGTTGCCCCCGAGCTCCAGCGACACTTTCTTCACGGTGCCGGCGCACTGCGCCATGAGCTGCTTCCCGACCTCGGTCGAGCCGGTGAAGCTCAGCTTGCGCACCGCGGGGTGGCCGGTGAGCTCCGGACCCATCTCCCCGGAGCGCCCCGTGACCACGTTCAGCACCCCCTTCGGCAGGCCCGCCTCCTCCGCGAGCGCGGCCAGCGCGAGGGCGGAGAGCGGGGTCTGCGAGGCGGGGCGGATGATCACCGGGCACCCGGCCGCGAGCGCGGGTGCGCACTTGCGCGTGATCATGGCGGCGGGAAAGTTCCAGGGCGTGATCGCGGCGACCACGCCGATCGGCTGCTTCAGCACGACGATGCGCTTCCCCGGCAGCGGGTGGTTGATCACGTCGCCGTAGATGCGCTTCGCCTCCTCCGCGAACCACTCGATGAACGAGGCGGCGTAGGCGACCTCGCCGCGCGCCTCGGCGAGCGGCTTGCCCTGCTCGCAGGTCATCAGCACCGCGAGGTCTTCCTGGTTCTTCATGACGAGGTCGAACCACCCGCGCATGAGGTTGCAGCGCTCCTTGCCCGTCTTCGCGCGCCAGCCCGCCCACGCCGCCTCCGCCGCCTCGATGGTGCGCCGGGTGTCCGCGGCGTTCAGCGCGGGCACGCTCCCGATGATCTCTCCGGTCGCCGGATTGTTGACGTCGAAGCGTTTGCCGCTGCTCGCTTCCACCCACTCGCCGTCGACGTAGCAGCGCTCGCGCAGGAGGCTCGGGTCGTTGAGGTTCACTTTGACTTCGACATCCACGGCACTCTCCTCGATCGGTGCGGGCGGGCCCCTGTGCTCCGGGATTGTATTCCCGATACGGCGCATCCGTGATCGGTCAGGCTCGACGGGTTCCCGTTTGTACGGAGCTTGCCATGACTCCTTGGTTCACGTGGATTCCCGCTTCCGCGGGAATGACGGGAATGGCGGGAATGACGGGAGTGGCGGGAGTGGCGGGTGTGGCGGGAATGGCGGGAGTGGCGGGTGTC
>CAYFYD010000500.1:0-2842 GCA_964347195.1 uncultured Ectothiorhodospiraceae bacterium | reverse complement strand
CGGGGAGGATTGCGTACCGCTCCGGGTCGAAACCACCGGGAGGCAGCGCGCTGAACATCTGCGTAGTGGCGTAGGGGTCGATGAGGGTCGCTTCGCGGTCCGGCGCCGCGAGGTACGGTGCTTCGAGGGGATGGATCGCGCGTTCGCGGAACTCGTGGTGCGAGCCGATGTGGTCGAAGTGGCAGTGGGTGGCGACCGCGAGCACCGGGTGCCCGCTCAGGGCGGAGACCTGCTCGCAGAGGCTGACGAGGCCCGAGCCCGAATCGACGAGGAGGTTGCGCGCTCGCCCCTGCACGAGCCAGATGTTGCACCGGTAGAAGGGCAGGATGTGCGGCTCCCGGATGTGGGTCACGCCGTCGTCGAGCGAGCGTACCTCGTACCAGTTCTCCGCCGTCTCGATGCGCATGGCGCGCTATCTTGCGACCGCGGTCCCGGGAGGCACAAGGGCTCGCGTACACTTCGCCGCGGGCGGGAGCGTCCTTCCCGCCGGAGGGCGGAACATGACTTCAGACCAGGAAGACGCCGGCGAGTTCTGGCGCACGACGCTCGAGCTCTATGCCCGGGAGGGGGTGTCTCCCGCGCTGATAGCACTGCAGGACCGGCGAGGCGCGGACGTGAACCTGATGCTCTACTGCTGCTGGACGGCGTTGAGCGGGCGCGGGCGCCTCGATGCCGCCGGCCTCCGCCGGGCCGAGGCGGCCATCTCGGGATGGCGCGACGAGGTGACCCTTCCCCTGCGCGCGCTGCGCACGCACATCAAGGGGAGCCCGGAGCGCTGGGCGCTCGAGGGCGCGCCCGAGGTGCGGCGCGGGGTGCTGCAAGCGGAGATCGCGTCCGAGCGCGTGACCCAGGGCATCCTCGAGGGCATGGCGCCCGCGCCGGCGCGAAGCGCAGGCGGAAGGGAAGACGCGCGGGCGAGCCTCGAGACCTACTTCGAGGTGCTCGGAGTGGAGCCGGACGAAGGCGACCGCGCGCACCTGGCAACGATCCTCGCCAACACGCGGCGCGACGATCCGGCCTGAGACCGGCGCGGTTCCGGAGGGCGCCGCCCGCCGGAGCCGCACCGGATCACCGCGGCGCGCGCCACCCGGGGGCGAGCGATACCTCGAGCTCCCGCAGCGCGTGCAGCGGAGAGTCGAAGACGACTCCTCCGAGGTCGAAGATGACGGCCCGGGGCGACACCTTCCTCAAGCTCGCTCCGCTCCTTCATAATCGCCCGCCGTGCGCGGGATTCGGCCACGGACAAGCACCATGAGGATCCGGTCATGAAGCTGCCCTTCAGCACTGTGGAGTACCGGCGGCGCCTCGCCAACACCAAGGCGCGCATGGAAGAGGCCGGCATCGAGGTGCTCTTCGCGAGCGACCCCGCGAACATGAACTATCTCACGGGCTACGACGGCTGGTCCTTCTACGTGCACCAGATGGTGGTGGTAGCCCAGGACGAGGCGAAGCCGTTGTGGATCGGGCGTCCGATGGATGCGAACGGCGCCCGGGTGACCACCTGGCTCGATCATGCCGACATCTACGAGTACCCCGACCACTACGTGCAGTCTACACATCACCACCCGATGGATCTCGTGGCGGAGGTCGCGCAGGAGCGCGGCTGGGCGCGCAAACGCACCGGGGTCGAGATGGACGCCTACTATTTCACTGCGGCGTGCATCGATCGCCTGCGCGAGAAGCTTCCGCACGCGCGCTTCGAGGACGCGACCGGGCTCGTCAACTGGGTGCGCATCGTCAAGTCCCGGCGCGAGCTCGACTACATCACCCAGGCCGCGCGCATCGCCGAGCGGGTCATGAGGACCGGCATCGACCACGTGCGCCCGGGACTGCGCCAGTGCGACGCGGCGGCGGAGATATGGCGCACCGGGGTGCGCGGCACCCGGGAGTTCGGGGGCGACTACCCGTCGCTGCCGCCCATGCTGCCCACCGGGGCGGGGATCGCAGCCCCCCACCTCACCTGGACCGACGAGAAGTTCACGAAGGGGCAGGGCACCGTGCTCGAGCTCGCCGGAGTCCGCCGGCACTACCACTGCCCGATGGCGCGCACCGTCTTCCTCGGGACGCCACCGAAGAAGATGGTCGATTCGGCCAAGGTGGTAGTCGAGGGCCTGGAGACCGCCCTTGCCGCGATGAAGCCGGGCGCTACCGCGCACGAGGTGGAGGCGGCGTGGCGCCAGGTCATCTCGCGCCACGGCATCGTCAAGGAGTCGAGGATCGGCTACTCGACCGGGCTCAACTATCCCCCGGACTGGGGCGAGCACACCATCAGCCTGCGCCCCGGCGACCGGACCGTGCTCGAGGCGAACATGGTCCTGCACTGCATTCCGGCGATTGCGATGGACGACTGGGCGATCGAGATCAGCGAGTGCGTGCGGGTGACGAAACGGGGCGGCATCCCCTTCTGCGATTTCCCGCGCCGTCTCTTCATCAAGCGATGAGGCCGCCCGCCCGCCGCACCATACGGCGCAATGGGAGGCCCGGGCGGCCGGGTCTCCGCGCGTTGACGCTCCCGCGCCGGGGGGACGGGCACGCCGGTCCCGGGAGGGTGGCTGGGGTGGGCCGCCGCGGCGCGGGCGGGCGCCACGAAAGGAGCTGGCCCTCAGATCACGAAGCTCGATGAGCAACGCGGGCCGGAAGGGAGAGAACACGACGATGAAGGATCTGCTGCAACGTGTCAGGCAGGGCGGCGAGGCCGCCTTCCCGAAGGAGGAGTTCGACCGCCGTGTCCGGGCGCTCAAGCGGCTGCTCAGGGAACGCGACATCGTTCTCTTCCTCACCAGCGGCGCGGAGAACATCTTCTACCTTTGCGGCCAGCAGACCCCCGGCTACTACACTTTCC
>CAYFYD010000499.1:0-2843 GCA_964347195.1 uncultured Ectothiorhodospiraceae bacterium | reverse complement strand
TTCGTCGACAGCACCTCGAACTGGTGCTCGCCGTCGATTTCGGCAATCTCGATGACCGAGATGTCGAAGGTCCCGCCGCCGAGATCGTACACCGCGATTCTCGAATCGCCGCGGTTCTTGTCCATGCCGTAGGCGAGCGAGGCGGCGGTCGGCTCGTTGATGATCCGCTTGACCTCGAGACCCGCAATGCGGCCGGCATCCTTGGTCGCCTGGCGCTGGGAGTCGTTGAAGTAGGCGGGCACGGTGATCACCGCCTCGTTCACCGGCTCGCCGAGGTAGTCCTCGGCCGTCTTCTTCATCTTCATCAGCACCCGGGCCGAGACCTCGGGGGGAGCCAGCTTCTTGCCGCCGCCCATCACCCACGCATCGCCGTTGTCGGCCTTGACGATGCGGTAGGGCACCATCTGGACGTCCTTCTGCACCACCCTGTCTTCGAAGCGCCGGCCGATCAGGCGCTTGATGGCGAACAGGGTGTTTTCCGGATTGGTGACGGCTTGGCGCTTCGCGGACTGCCCCACCAGCACCTCGTCGTCCTTGGTGAAGGCGACGATGGACGGTGTGGTCCGGTCCCCCTCGCTGTTTTCCGTGACCCGCGGCTTGCCGCCGTCCATGACCGCCACGCACGAATTCGTCGTGCCCAAGTCGATTCCGATGATCTTGCCCATCTCGTCTTCTCCATCGAACGCTGCCGGAGCCGCCGGCCGCACCTTCCGCGCGCCGGGGCTCTCGAATGCGTTCGATATCTGGTTATCCCCCGATCATTTCAAGACCGGCCCGGAGGCGCCCTACTTCGCCACCACCACCAGAGCGGGGCGCACGAGCCGTTCGTTCAGCCGGTACCCCTTCTGGACCACGGTGAGCACGGTTCCGGACTGGCCTTCCTCACCATCCTGCATCGACATCGCCTGGTGGAGTTCGGGATCGAAAGGCTTCCCCGCCGGGTCCACGACTTCCACCCCCAGCTTGTCGAAGGCGGTCGCCATGAGCTTCAGGGTGAGCTCCATGCCCTCGCGAACCCGGGCGATGTCGGCATCGTCTCCGGCGGCCGACACGCCGAGCTCCAGGCTGTCGCGCACGGGAAGGAGCTCGTTCACCAAGCGCTCGAGCCCGTACCGGTGGGCGTTGGCCACATCCCGCTCGGCCCGCCGGCGCACGTTCTCGAGCTCCGCCCGCGCCCTCAGGACCAGGTCCAGGTTCGCCTGCGCTTCCGGGCGCGCTTCCGCGAGCGCGCGCGCCGGCGCTTCGGCAGAGCCGGCCGCGGCCGCCGCCGGCGTCTCCGCCGCGTCTTCGCCGTCCGGAGGTCGATCGGACTCCCCGTCCGTCCCTCCCGTCCCGTCCTCCGAGGGCTCCTCCGCTTCCGCCGCCCCGGGATCCCCGGCGTCGCCGCCGGGTGGGTTCTCGTCGATGTCGTCGGGCCCGCATGCTGCGGGCTTGTCCTCGCTCATGGGTGTCGAGCTCCGCTGGTTTCGTGGCTCCGGGATCGGATGCGATCACCGGTTCCTTACGTGCCCCCCGGCGACGGGCACCGCCGGGGCGCTATATGGGGGATCAGTGCTCGCGGTTCAAGGCGGCGCTGACGAGACGGGCGGTGACGTCGACGATGGGGACCACCCTCTCGTATGCCATGCGCGTCGGCCCGATCACGCCGAGCACCCCGATTACCCGGCCACCGGCTTCGTAGGGCGAGGTCACGACGCTGAACTCGTCGAGCACTTCGTAGCCGCACTCCTCCCCTATGAATATGTGCACGCCCTCGCTGCGCAGACACTGGTCGAGCAGGTGGAGGAGATCGCGCTTCTGGTTGAACGCCTCGAAGAGCTGGCGCAGCTTGTCCATGTCCGCGAGGTCGTCGTACTCCATCAGGTGGGTCTGCCCCGCGACCACGAAGTCCCCCTCGGACCGAGGCGCGACGTCGAAGGCTTTCTCCGCCATCTCCACCGCCATCGCCGTCAACCGGTTCATTTTCTCGCGGAAGCGGCGCAGCTCGTCGACGATGCGCTCGCGGATCGTGGTCAGGCCCTGGCCCGCGTAAGTATCGTTGAGGTAGTTCGCCGCTTCCTGGAGCTCGGCCGGAGAGTAGCGGCGCTTCGTCCTGATGATGCGGTTCTGCACCGCGTGCTCGTTGATGACGAGGATCACGAGGACCCGTTCGTCGGACAGGGAGACGAACTCCACGTGGCGCAGAATCACCCGTTCCTGCCGGGGCAGCATCACGATTCCCGCGAGGTGCGTGATCTCGGAGAGCAGCGCGGAAGTCGTTTCCGCCAGCGTGTCCTCCCGGTCCGCCGCGTCCACCTTCTGCTCCAGATCCCTCACCTCGTCGGTCGCGAGCGGCTGCGTGTGCAGCATGGTATCGACGAAGAGACGGTATCCCTGCACCGTGGGTACCCTTCCCGCCGAAGTGTGCGGAGCGCAGAGCAGACCGAGCTCTTCGAGGTCCGCCATGACGTTGCGGATCGTGGCCGGGCTCAGGGTCCTTCCCGAGTCCCGGGCCAGCGTGCGCGAGCCCACCGGCCGGCCTTCCCGGATGTAGCGGTTCACGAGCAGCTTGAAGAGGTCTTCGGCCCGCTCGCTCAACCCGCCGCGTTGCACGGTCCGCGTCGACATTTCCGATCTCTCGCCGGTACTCCTCGGCGCAACGCGCAGGCGCCGGCCGGGACGCGCCGTGGGTGCCTCTCGTCCGCCCGGCTCGCCGACAGCCTCATACCTTGCGTTTCTTCCGTCAAGCCCCTCTCGGAGCCAGGCAGGGCTCTTCACACGCCGGCATGACGGCTTCGGACTCCGAGCTCCGGGATTGGTTGACCGGGATGGATTCCCGCTCCCCGATCGGGGTCGGGGACAAG
>CAYFYD010000498.1:0-2869 GCA_964347195.1 uncultured Ectothiorhodospiraceae bacterium | reverse complement strand
ACAGGGCAAGGTCCGCTACATCGGCTGCTCCACCCATCCCGCCTGGGCGGTGATGGAAGCGCTCATGGTGAGCGAACGATACGGGCTTGCGCGCTACGTCTCGGAGCAACCGCCCTACAACCTGCTCGACCGCCGCATCGAGAACGAGCTCGTGCCGATGTGCCGGCGCCACGGGGTGGGCATCATCACCTGGGGGCCGATGGCGATGGGAGTGCTCTCGGGGCGCTACCGCAGCGCACAGGACCGCCCCCCGGACTCGCGCGCGGCGTTGCGCGGGGGCTTCTACGCCGACCGGGTGACGCAGCGCGGGATCGACCTGGCTCCGGCCTTCGCCCGCATCGCCGCGGAGGCGGGGCTCTCCTCCGCCCAGCTCGCCGTCCTTTGGGTGAAGGACCAGCCCGGCGTCGCCGCGCCGCTCATCGGCCCGCGCACCCTCGCGCACCTGGAAGAGCTCCTGCCGGTAGCCGGACTCCGGCTCGACGACGCCCTGCGCGCCGCGTGCGACGAGCTGGTTCCGCCCGGGAGTGCGGCGGCCAACTTCCACAACACCGCGGGCTGGATGAAGATGCGGGTGGAGTGATCCTGCGGCGGCGGCGCCGCGCCCGCGCGCGGCCCCCTCAGTCGACGTAGCCGAGCTGGCGCGGGAGGTAGAGCGCGATCTCGGGGACGTAGCTGATGACCAGCACCGTCGCCACGAGCACCCCGAGGAAGGGCAGGAGCGCACGGATCACTTCCTCGATCGATATGCGGCTGAGGCCGCAGGCCACGTACAGGCACACCCCCACCGGCGGGGATATGAGCGAGATCCCGACGTTGGCCTGCACGAGGATGCCGATGTGGATCGGCTCCATGCCGAGCGCGACCCCCACCGGCACGAGGATCGGCATCAGGATGATCAGGGCGGGCAGCGCGTCCATGATCATCCCGAGCAGAAGGAAGAGCACGGTCACGCACAGGACGAACACGATCCAGTTGTCCGCGGTGTCGACTATCCATTGGCCGAGCTCGTGGGGGATGCGCTCGAAGGTGAGGACATAGGAGAAGGCGGAAGCCATGCCGAGGACCAGCATGACGATGCCGGTCAGGCGGCAGGAGTGCAGGAGGATGCCGGGGATGTCCTCGAGGCGGATCTCCCGGTACACGAAGAAGGCGATGCAGAAGCCGTAGACGACGGCGACCGCGGAGGCCTCGGTGGGCGTGAAGACGCCTCCGAGGATGCCGCCGAGGACGATGACCGCCATGAGCACCGAGAGCAGGCCGTCCCGAAGGACGCGGAACTTCTGCGCGAGCGGCACCTGCGGCTCGACGGGAAGCGAGAGCCGTTTCGCGTAGAACCAGGTCAGCGCCATGAGCGCGAGGCCGTTGACGATCCCGGGCAGCAGACCGGCCGCGAACAGCCCGCCGATCGAGATGTTCGCCACCACCCCGATGATGATGAGATCGATCGAGGGGGGAACGAGCTGCGAGGTGCCGCCGGCGGCCGCGATCAGGGCGGTGGCGAAAGGACGGGGGTACTTGCGCTTCTCCATCTCGGGCAGGGTCACCGAACCGACCGCGGCGGTATCGGCGCTGGCGGAACCGCAGATCCCCGAGAAGAACATGGTGGAGAGAATCGCCACCATCCCCATCGCGCCACGAATCTTGCCGATGAAGAGCATGGCCAGACTGACGATCCGGGCGGCGATGCCGCCGCGGCCCATGATGGTGCCGGCGAGAATGAAGAGCGGTATGGCGAGGAGGGGGAAGGAGTCGAAGCCGGCGAGGACACGCTGCGGGAAGATGATGAGGAAGTCGGGCGAGAGCCAGAGAATCCCCGCCACCGCCGCAACGCCGAGAGACATGCCTATCGGCATCGCGAAGGCGAGCGCGAGGGCCAGCGTGGCCGCGATTACGAAACCCATGGATGCGCTCCGGCTCCGGGGGAGCGAGCGAGCCTGCGTTCGCGAAACCCTGCCGCCGTGGCCCCTTCCCGTCAACCATGGTGGTACTCGTCAAGGCCGAGCTGTGATGCCGAGGCGAGGGGGCACCCGCCCCCGCGCTTGGCCCCGAGCATCAGGCGCTGTTCGAGTCGCTGCGCAAGGATGCGTTGACAGAAGGGCCAGGGAAGCCCGGCATTCCGCGGTACCCGGAGCCCTGCGGGGCGATGGGGTTATCCCCCCGGCGTCCGGCTTCGGCCACACGCCGGGTTTTTTGCGCGGGAAGTCATGGACCGCGGGTTGATCAACCCGGGTAGGTGACTTCCCTTGCGAGCGCGCCGGGGGCTGGCCGCCCGTTTCGACGCCCGGACCCTTCCCCCGAGGACGGGGAAGGGTCCGGGGCAAACGATGGCTACTGGCGGTTGCCCTGCTCGATGAGCGCGGCGCCGCCCACCTTGTCGGCGTAGCGCGCGTAGACGTCTGCGAGCGCCGCCTGGAAGAGACCGGAATCGACGTGGTCGAAGACCAGCCCCAGGTCCTTCAACTGGCTCTGGGCCGCCATGTCCTTCTCGGTGTAGGAGGCCCGCTCCGCCTCGACCGACGCCGCGGCCGCCTCCCAGACCGCGGCCTGCACCGCCACCGGCAGGCCGTCGTACACCTTCTGGCTCATGATGAGCACAGCGGGGAGGAAGATGTGTCCGGTCAAGGAAACGTACTTGACGGTCTCGTAGAACTTCTCGCCGAGCAGATCGATGTGGTCGCCTTCCGCGCCGTCGACCACCCCCTGCTGCAGGGCGCTGTACAGCTCACCGAAGGAGATCGGCGTCGCCTGTCCTCCCAGCGCGTTGAAGCTGTCCACCATGACCTCGCTGCTCATGGTCCGGATCTTGCGCCCTTCCATGTCGGCGGGAGCCAGCACCCGGCGCTGGGAGTTCCACAGGTCCCGGTTGCCG
>CAYFYD010000497.1:0-2886 GCA_964347195.1 uncultured Ectothiorhodospiraceae bacterium | reverse complement strand
AGGACCTGCTCAATCACTGCCGGGTCTTTCATTTTCACGACACGAGCCCCACATCGAGAGTGCGGAACTACTGTTACGTGGGCGACAACCGCTGGCTCATGCCGGATGCCGGAAACCTCGCCGCGGTGCTCTATCGGCTGAGGTCGGAAAGCTCCATCGCTTACGATCGAATCCTCGAGACCCTTCGGCAGATCGCTCCTTTCTTCGACGACTTCGACCTCTATCCGAACGGACCTGGCGAGAAGGACATCATCCTGAACTGGCGGCACCGGAACCGCGACTTGGTCTTCGGTCCCCACCAGCTCTCGGACGGCACCCTCCGAGCGATGTGTCTCGTCTCTCTCCTGATGCAGCCGGCGGATCGGCTGCCCCTCCTGATCATCATCGACGAACCGGAGCTGGGCCTTCATCCCTACGCTCTCGACATCATCGCATCGCTGTGCCGGTCCGCGAGCGAGCACGTCCAGATCCTGATCAGCACCCAATCCAGCGCGTTCGTCAGCAGTTTCGACCCCGAAGACATCGTGGTCGTCGAGCGTGACGGCGAATCCTCGAGATTCAACCGACCGGATGCGGAGCAGCTCGAAGCCTGGCTCGAGGACTACTCCCTTGGAGAGATCTGGGAAAAGAACATCATTGGCGGCAGTCCGCACTGATGGCACGACTGTATCTCTTCGCCGAGGGTCGGACGGAGCAGACCTTTGCCGATACCGTGCTGAAACCGTATCTGGCCGAGCACGGCGTCTACATGCACAAGCCGGTACTCATTGCGCACGCGCACAAGAAGCACCGGACTCATCGAGGCGGTGGCCGGAATTTCTGCCCGATGCAGAACGATATGTTTCGTTTTCTCAAACAAGATACCTCGAGCGACGCATTCTTCACGTCGATGATCGACCTCTACGCGCTTCACTCCGGCTTCCCCGGGGTCGAGGAGGCGGAAAGGTACCGCAGCGATCCGTACCGGCGGGTCGAGGCGCTGGAGGCATCGTGGTCGAGAGAGACGAAGGACGGCCGTTTCATTCCCCACATCCAGTTGCACGAATACGAGGCATACCTCTTCGTGGACATCTCGACGTTGTCGTTCTACTACGACGGCCGGCAGCGCGCGATCGCGAGGCTGAAGGACATCGCTGGCCGCGTCGAGTCGCCGGAGCTGATCGACGACGGGCAAGACAGCGCTCCGTCGAAACGCATCATCGAGCACTTGCCCCAGTACCGGCACGACAAAGCGACGGTCGGAGTCCAGGCGGCACAGCGGATCGGCCTCGCGAGGATCCGAGGCGGGTGCCCTCATTTCTCCCGGTGGATGGATCGGCTCGAAGGGCTCGCGGCGTGAAGGCCGTTGACCGCGGGCGGCCGGGGCGCAGGGCCGAAGCGATTGGCAGGGCGGAGGGGCCTCGTGTATGGTCGCCCGCCTGCCGCGGGGGGCGACCGGCGCCCTTCGCCGCCGGGAGGAGCGAGGGTCATGCTCGACGTCTATAGCTGGAAGACCTCGAACGGGCGCAAGGTGACGGTGATGGTCGAGGAGCTCGGCGTCCCCTACACCCTGCACAAGATCGACATCGGCGCCGGTGACCAGTTCACCGACGCCTACACCGCGATCAACCCCAACCAGAAGATCCCCGCCATCGTCGATTCCGAGGGCCCGGAGGGCCGGCCCTGCACGGTCATCGAATCGGGCGCGATCCTCATGTACCTCGCCGAGAAGCACGGGCGCTTCCTGCCCCGGGACATGGCCGCACGCTACGAGGTCATCCAGTGGCTGATGTTCCAGATGGGCGGGGTGGGACCGATGTTCGGCCAGGCCCACCACTTCCGCATGGCGGCGAAGGAGAAGGTGCCCTACGGAATCGAGCGCTACACGAAGGAGACCCGCCGCCTGTGGGGGGTCCTCGACCGGCGTCTCGAGGGACGCGAGTACCTTGCCGGGGACTACTCCATCGCGGACATCGCAGTCTTCCCCTGGACCGCGCGCCACGAGTGGCAGGGCGTGGCACTCGACGAGTTCCCGAACGTCGCGCGCTGGTACCGAAGCATCGCGCAGCGCCCCGCGGTGGCCCGCGGCATGGAAGACGCCTTCGCGTAGCAGGCTCGAGCCCCGCCCGCTCCCCCCGGGGAGTCGAGGTGGCCGGTGCGGAGTGTTTCCGCCGCTGGGCATTGCCGCCTTCCTGCCGCCTTCCTGCCGGCTCGTGCGTGCGCTACGCTCACGCAGCCGCGGTGGGAGAGCACCGCCATGCTGCAAGTCACTCCCGATATCGCGCTCGAGGAAAAGGAGCTCGGCTGGCGTTTCGTCCGCGCCTCCGGGCCGGGCGGGCAGAACGTCAACAAAGTGTCGAGCGCGGTGCAACTGCGCTTCGACGTGCGCAGGTCGGAGTCGTTGCCCGAGGAGGTGCGCGAGCGCCTGCTGCGCCTCGCCCGCAACCGGATCAACCGCCACGGCGTACTCGTTGTCGAAGCGCGGCGTTTCCGCGCCCAGGAGCGCAACCGCGAGGACGCGCGGACCCGCCTCGTCGCCCTCATCCGCCGGGCGGCGCAGGCGCCCCGGCCGCGCGTGGCGACCCGACCCTCCGCGGCCTCGAAGCGGCGTCGGGCCGAGGACAAGCGCCGGCGCGCGCTCCTCAAGCAGGCCCGCCGGGTTCCGGCGGGGGAGGAGTAAACGCCGCGCTCCGAGTCGAGGGGTCGCTGCCGGCGCTGCCGGGTTCCGGGGCGCGCACCCGGGGAGGACGCCGCTCGCCGGACTCCCAATCGGTCCACGTTCCCTTCCGGGATGCACGCCCGGGGAGGACGCGGAAGTGGTAAAGCGCTTCGTGGGCCGGGCGCCGAGGGCGCTGCAGGACCATTCAGAAGTCGAGTTGCGGGGTTCGAAGTACTGGAATCAGGCGA
>CAYFYD010000496.1:0-2899 GCA_964347195.1 uncultured Ectothiorhodospiraceae bacterium | reverse complement strand
GCGGAAGGCGGCGTGGGCACCGCGGGCATTGCCCAGTTGATCCGGGACTGGAATCTGCCGGCCGCGCTCTACGGGACCATCGAGCGCATGACGGACATGTACTGGCTCAACTGGGCG
The DNA here is from genome assembly GCA_964347195.1 of uncultured Ectothiorhodospiraceae bacterium. Lineage (GTDB taxonomy): Bacteria > Pseudomonadota > Gammaproteobacteria > HK1 > HK1 > JAJEAD01. The sequence goes on along the minus strand of CAYFYD010000496.1, from coordinate 2,782 downwards.
ATGGCGGCGCTCGCCACCTTCCTCCTCGCCACCTGGTTCATCACTTCATCCGATTCGGGCACGCTCGTGATCACCACGATGCTCAGCATGGGCGACGACAACCCGCCGCAAAGGTTCCGGATCGTCTGGGGTCTGGGCGAAGGGTTCGTGGCGGCGGTTCTGCTGCTGGCCGGCGGCCTGACGGCACTCCAGACCGCCTCGATCGCCGCGGCCCTGCCGGTCAGCGTGATCATGATCTTCATGACCTACGGGATCGTGAAGTCCTTGAACGAGGATTCGAGCGCGGTGCCTGCGCCGAGCGCCACCAGGGCGCCGGACGGAACCAGCCTCAGCGGGGAGCTGCGCGCGTAGTCTCGCGGCTACCCCGGGTCGTCTCGCGGCTACCCCGGGTCCTCGGAATCGAAACAGGGAGATCAGGGCAATGCGTTCCACCTTTGGCGTCGCAGCTTCCGGCTTGGCCATAGTCCTCCTCGCATCGACCCCGGCGGTCGCGCAGAAGGACCTCACCGTCGTCTCCTGGGGCGGCAGCTACACGAGAAGCCAGATGCTCGCCTTCGTGAAACCGTTCCGGCGGCAAAGCGGCGAGTGGGTGGTCATGGAGACCTACAACGGCGGCCTCGAGGAGATTCGCGAGCAGGTCGAGACCGAGAACGTCGTGTGGGACGTGGTGGACCTGGAGCTCTCCGATCTGATCCAGGGATGTCGCGAGGGTCTGCTCGAGAAGATCGATTCCGGCATGTTGCCGGCCGGCGAAGACGGGACTCCGGCGACGGAGGACTTCATCCCCGGCGCGCTCCACGAGTGCGGTATCGGCCAGACGGTCTGGGCGACCGTCATTGCCTTCGACAATGAGCGCTTCGGAGATGAGCGACCGGCGACGCTCGTGGATTTCTTCGACGTGGAGACCTTTCCCGGCAAACGGGGCCTCCGGCGCGATCCCAGGGTGAACATGGAGTGGGCGCTCATGGCGGACGGCGTCGCTCCCGATCGTGTCTACGCCGAGCTGGATACCGAGGAGGGGCAGGAGCGCGCGTTCGCGGTTCTCGACCGGATCAAAGCCAGCATCGTCTGGTGGACCTCCGGGTCGGAACCGGTTCAGTTCCTGGACTCCGGCGCCGTCGCCATGACTTCCGTATGGAACGGTCGCATGTATCGCCCGGTCGTCGAGGAGGGCAAGGACTACGCGCTTCTGTGGGACGGGCAGATCTGGGACATCGACTCCTGGGGAGTGCCGAAGGGCTCCTTCAACCTCGACAAGGCCTTCGACTTCATCCGATTCGCGACCACTTCCAGACAGCTTGCGGAGCAGACGAAGTACATCACGTACGGGCCGACGAGGGCGTCCTCGATGGCGTTCGTCAGTGACGAAAAGAAAGCGATGCTCCCCAGCGCCGCGGAGAACATGGCCAATGCGCTCCAGACCGACGCCGAGTGGTGGGCGACCCACCAGACCGAGCTGTCGGCGAAGCTCGAGGCATGGCACGTGAAGGGCGGGCGTGGCCTGTCAGGGTCTGCTCGCTGATTACACCGGCGTCCTCGGTAGCCGCGACTTCGCCGAGGTGACTCGAGAGGACATGCAGGCCCGCGCTGCGGGCATCGCGGGCGTCCCGTACTTCATTCTCGACGGGAAGGTCGCGGTTCCGGGCGCAGTGGAGCCGGACGTGTTTCTGCGCGTGCTCGATGAGTACGGGATCGGTGCCACCGAGGCCGGGGTGAGCTGAGCGCACCGGCGGGCCACCGTCGCGGCAGGCGCGCTCGAGAGGGGACTCTGATGCCCGAGCCTCGCCGCCCCGACTCCGACGCCGAAGCGCTCGCCTCGTATCTCGGGCGCTGCCGGCGCATGGTCGTGTTCACCGGCGCAGGCATCAGCACCGAATCGGGGATTCCGGACTTTCGCAGTCCGGGCGGGATCTGGTCGCGGAACGCTCCGATCGACTTCTCGACCTTCCTCGCTTCGGAGGAGGCCCGCCGGGAGACCTGGCGGCGGAAGCTTGCGATCGATCGGGACGTGTCGCGGGCGGCGCCGAACCGCGGCCACCTCGCGGTGGCCGAGCTCGCCCGCCGGGGCCGGGTGCTCGCGGTCGTGACCCAGAACATCGACGGGCTGCACCAGTTGTCCGGAGTGGCGGACGAGGATTTGATCGAGCTGCACGGCAACGGTACCTACGCCCGCTGCCTCCGCTGCCGGGAGCGCTACGAGCTCGAGCCCATCCTGCGCGCGTTTCGGGCGGACGAGACGCTACCCGTCTGCACTCGCTGCGGCGGCATCGTCAAGACCGCGACCATATCCTTCGGACAGCCGATGCCGGAGGAGGCGATGCGCCGGGCGGAGGCGGCATCGCGCGCCTGCGACCTCTTTCTCGTCCTCGGCTCGTCGCTCGTGGTGTATCCGGCCGCGGCGCTACCCGGCATGGCGAAGGTGGGCGGAGCGCCGCTCGTGATCCTGAACCGTGACCCGACCGGCTATGACGCCATGGCGGATCTGGTGCTGCACCGCGAGATCGGAGCGACCCTGAGCGTCGCGATGGAGCTCGTCACGGGCGGGAGCTGACCGGCCGGAGACTTGGGCGCAGCGCCGGCGAGGTGAGCGGTGTCGCTCGCGCGGCCCTTGGCACCCGGCACCGGCGGCTCACTCGTCCGCGCCGGGTTCGGTCCGGGCCCCGGCGTACCTCGCGCATCAGCGCTTGCGCGCCTCGAGCTTCCGTATCTCGGCCGACGCCGCCTCCCGCGCCAGGGCCTCGGCCTCGTCGAGCCGGCCCGCCTCCATCGCGGCCTTCGCGCC
>CAYFYD010000495.1:0-2923 GCA_964347195.1 uncultured Ectothiorhodospiraceae bacterium | reverse complement strand
AGAGAGCAGTGACGATGATGATGACGGCGTGGGGCAGGGTGAAGAACACCTCCGCGATGACGATGCCGATCGGGCCGTAGATGCTGTGCCCGAAGAGCAGCCCCTTGAGCATGCCCTGGTTGCCGAAGAGGTAGACGAGCGCGATGCCGGGCAGAAGCGAGGGCACGAGGATCGGGAACATCGCGATCGCCTTGAACCAGCCCTTGAGCCGCATGTGGCTGTGGGTCAGCGCGTAGGCGAAGACGAAGGCGAGGACCACCGTGACGAGCGTGGTGAGGGATGCGACGAAGAGACTGTTCGAGATCGAGTAGAAGAGCGCCGGAGTGCCGAAGTAGGTGGCGTAGTTGGCGAATCCGATGAAGGCGCCGTCCGGATCCTGGAAGCTCTTGGAGAGCATCGCGTAGAGGGGCAGGCCGAGCACGACGAGCAGATAGACGCCGATCACCGCCATGAAGAGGCGCATGATGCGTTCGTCCCGGCCGATCCGGGGTCTGACGCCGGTTGCCCTCACCCCGACGCTCCCGCTCAGGGCCGTTCGGAATGGCCGGCGTAGATTCGGATCCTGTCCGGCGGAATGACCACTCTATGCCGGTCGCCGGGCTCGAGGCCGAGCTGCCGGACCACGTTGGCGGAGAGCTCCGCGCTCAGGCGCTGGGACCGGGCCTCTTCGATGGTGACCTCGGCCCGCACGAAGGAGCCGAGAAACTCGAGCGCCTCGAAACGCGCGAGGTAGGAGTTGGCCGTCTCCTCCCCTCCCGGCGCCACGATGACGTCCTCGGGACGAAGCGCCACCGTGACCTCGCTCCCCACCCGCGCCGGCGTCTCCCGGCAGGCCAGTTGCAGGGAGCCCACCCGCACCCGTTCCGCTTCCACCAGGGTGCCGGGCAGGAAGTTCATGGTGCCGATGAAGTCGGCGACGAAGACCGTTGCCGGCTCCCGGTACACCTGCTCCGGTGTCCCCACCTGCTCGATGACCCCGTGGTTCATGACCACGATGCGGTCCGCCATGCTGAGCGCCTCTTCCTGGTCGTGGGTCACCATCACGGTGGTGATGCCGAGCCGGCGTTGCAGTTGCCGGACCTCGTGGCGCAGGTGGACGCGCACCTTGGCATCGAGGGCGGAGAGCGGCTCGTCGAGCAGAAGCAGCCCGGGGGAGGTGGCGATCGCTCGCGCGAGCGCGACGCGCTGTTGCTGGCCGCCGGAGAGATGGGCGGGGTACTTGTCGATCTGTTCGGGCAGTCCGACGAGATCGAGCAGCTCCCGCACCCGCCGCGCCACCTCCCGTCTGCCGACCCCCCGGTTCTCGAGTCCGTACGCGACGTTGCGCTCGACGCTCAGGTTGGGGAAGAGCGCATAGGACTGGAACACGATCCCGAAGTCGCGCTCGGTGGGCGGAAGGACGGAGATGTCGACCCCCGCCTGCTCTATGCGCCCGCTCGACTGGATGTCGAGTCCGGCGATGGCCCGCAGCAGCGTCGTCTTTCCGCAGCCCGAAGGCCCGAGGAAGCAGACGAACTCCCGCTCGGCGATCTCGAAGCTCACGTCGCGCAGCGCCTCGAAGGAGCCGAAACGCTTGCTCAGGCCCTCGATCCTGAGGTACGGGGCGCCGGGTGCCTCGTCGCGAAGTGCGCTCATGGTGCGCGCATCTTCAACCCGGAAATCTCATCGACTTTCGTCGCGAGGGCGCCAGGATGCCATGGTAGTGGGCCGCACGGACCGAAAGACGCTGAAGGCGCAGCCTGCACTACGTCGAAGCGGCTCGAGGGAGTGCGGCCCGCTACCACGAGTAGATTGGCGTCCGCAGCAGGAAGTCGGTGTGACTTCCGGGTTGGTCCCGGCGGGGGGCGGTGCGCGCCCCGTCGAAGCGATGAGAGGGTGGGGAGCGGGGCGGGCCGTGCCGCGGACGGGTCCGCCCCGCTCCCGAGCATGCAGGTCAGCTCTTCGGCTCCGACTTGGCGTCGTAGCGCTTGCTCCACTCCTCGAGTATGCGCATCCGGTTGCCGGCCGCCCACCCGAAGTCGTTGTCGATCATCTGGTCGACGATGCCGGGCGGGAAGTTCTTCACCGGCTTGGCCACCCCGGGCATCGCGACCACCGCGTACTCCCGGTTGTAGATCTCGTTCGCCTTGCGCGTCACCGACCAGTCCGCGAGCGCCCGCGCCGCCTCGAGGTTCTTCGTGTTGCTCACGATGGCGAAGGCCTCGAGGTCCCAGCCCACCCCCTCGGAGGGCGCGACCACCTCGAGCGGAGCGCCCTGGTTCTTGGACTTCGCCCCGCGGTAGGCGAAGGACACCCCGATGGGGATCTCGCCCTTGGCGGCCTGCTTGCAGGGCTTCGACCCCGAATGGGTGTACCAGGCGATGTTCTCGTGAAGCCCATCCATGAACGACCAGGCATCCTCCTCTCCCCAGAGCTGGATCCAGCTCGACACGTCGAGGAAGCCGGTACCGGAGGAGTTCGGGTTCGGCATCACCACGTGGCCCCGGTATACCGGATCGGTGAGGTCTTGCCAGCTCGCGGGCACCGGAAGCCCGTTCTTCTCGCCCTCCACCGTGTTGAAGCACAGCGAGGCGATCCAGGCGCGCTGTCCTACCCACAGGGGCGGATCGTTCTGCGGGTCCACGTACTTCGGATCGAGGCCGTCGAGTCCCGCCGGCGCGTACCCCTGGAAATAGCCTTCGTTCGCGAGCAGCACGAGGCTGGTGGCGGCCAGCCCCCAGACGATATCGGCCTTCGGATTGTCCTTCTCCGCCAGCAGCTTCGCGGTGACGATGCCGGTGGAGTCCCGAACCCACTTGACGTCGATGTCCGGGTAGTCCTCCTCGAACTCGGACTTGAACATTGCCAGCTCGTCGGCCTCGATGGCGGTATAGACGAGCAGGTCAGTGTCGGCGTGCGAACTGAGCGCGAGTCCGCCAGGCGC
>CAYFYD010000494.1:0-2934 GCA_964347195.1 uncultured Ectothiorhodospiraceae bacterium | reverse complement strand
TGGTCGAGAGGTCGCGGTGTCCGAGCAGCATCTGGAGAACACGCAGGTCCGCCCCGTGGTCCAGCAGATGGGTGGCGAAGGCGTGGCGCAGCGTGTGGGGCGAGACCTCGCGCTGGATGCCGGCGCGGATCGCGTAGCGCTTGATCGCCTGCCAGAAGGCCTGCCGGGAGATCGCCCGGCCCCGGCGGCTCGGGAAGAGCGCGTCGCAGGCCCGGCCGGCCAGGATCTCCGGTCTCCCCTGTGCGAGGTGACGCGCGAGCCAGTCGGCCGCCTCTTCGCCGAAGGGCACGAGTCGCTCCCGGCTCCCCTTCCCGGTCACCCGGACGGTGTTCTGGGTGAGGTTGACACGGTTCAGGGCGAGGCCCACCAGCTCCGACACCCGGAGGCCGGACGCGTAGAGAAGCTCGAGCATCGCCCGGTCCCGCAGGCCCGGCGCCGTCGACAGGTCCGGCGCGGCCAGGAGCGCCTCCACCTCGGCCTCGCTCAGGACCCCCGGCAGACGGCGCGCCAGCCTCGGCGACGCGAGTCGCGCGCTCGGATCGTGGTCCAGCACCCCGCGGCGCACCTGATGGCGGTAGAAGCGCCGGAGTGCCGACAGGCGGCGCGCAACGGTGCGCACCGGAGTGCCGAGCTGCTCTTCCATGAAGTCGGAGAGGTCTCCGGACCGGATGTCGAGCAGCCCCCGGCTGCGCGTGGCGGCCCAGGCGGAGAAGCGCAGCAGGTCGCTGCGGTATGCGGACAGGGTGTTCTCCGCGAGCCCCCTCTCCATCCAGAGGCGATCGAGGAAGTCCTCGATGTGATCGCGATCGCTCAGATCTTCTCCTTGATGCGCGCCGCGCGACCGGTACGCCCGCGCAGATAGTAGAGCTTCGCGCGCCGCACGTCGCCGCGCCGCTTCACCACCACCTCGCTGATCTGGGGGCTGTAGGTCTGGAACACCCGCTCCACCCCTTCCCCGTGGGACAGCTTGCGCACCGTGAACGAGGAGTTGAGTCCGCGTTTGCGCTTCGCGATCACGACCCCTTCGAAGTTCTGCAGCCGTTCCCGCGTCCCCTCGCGGACTCTGACTTTGACTACCACCGTGTCTCCGGGACCGAAAGCGGGCAGCTCACGGGTCATCTGCTCCGCTTCTATTCGCGCGATGATGTCGCTCATGACAGGGTACTCACTGTGCTTGCCGCGGCGGGACGCCCCGAAGCCTCGAGCTCGGTCTTGAACTCGTCCAGCAGCGTGCGTTTCTCGGGATTCAGTTCGTGCTCTTCGAGCATGTCGGGCCTCCGGAGCCAAGTCCGGCCCAGCGCCTGCTTGAGGCGCCAGCGGCGGATCGCGTCGTGGTCGCCTCCGAGCAGCACCTCGGGCACGCGCCGGCCGTCGCACTCCCGAGGCCGCGTGTAGTGCGGGTGCTCGAGCAGCCCCTGCTCGAAGGACTCCTCGCCGGCCGAAGCCTCGTGACCGAGCGCGCCCGGCAGGCAGCGGATGAGCGCCTCGATCACCACCATCGCCGCCAGCTCTCCGCCGCTCAGCAGGTAGTCGCCGATGGAGATCTCCTCGTCCACCTCGGACTCGACCAGACGTTCGTCGATACCCTCGTAGCGCCCACATATCAGCACCAAGCCGCGCCGCCGGCCGAGGTCCCGGACGCCCGCCTGATCGAGGCGACGCCCCTGGGGACTCAAGTAAACGATGTGCGCGTCTTCCCCGAGCGCGTCGCGCGCCCTTCGAAGCGCGCCGCGCAGCGGCTCGAAGAGCATCACCATGCCCGCCCCCCCGCCGTAGGGCCGGTCGTCGACACGCCGGTGGCGGTCGCCGGTGCAGTCCCTCGGGTTGATCGTGCGCAGACGCACGAGCCCCGACCCGATCGCCCGTCCCGCGATACCGTGATCGGTGAGGGCGGCGAACATCCCGGGAAAGATCGAGACCACGACGATGTCCATCATCGTGCGCCTTCCTCGTGCGGGGGCCAGTCGACCACGATCCTCTCCGCCTCGAGGTCCACCGCGCGCACCGTCCGTCCGGGGACGAAGGGAATGAGGACTTCCTCGCCGGCCCCTTCCACCACGATCACGTCGTTGGCGCCGGTCTCCATCAGGCGCGCCACCCGTCCGAGCCGGCTTCCCCCGGCCTCCTCCACCGCCAGTCCCACGAGGTCGCACCAGTAGTACTCATCGGGCGCAGTCGCCGGCAACTGGGCGCGATGCACCGCGATGTCGGCGCCGACCAGGCGCCGGGCCGACTCCCGGTCGTCGATGCCCGCCAGCAGTGCGATGAATCCGGCGCCGTGGGCTCGGCCGCACCGCACCGCGAAGGACTGCCAGCCACCGCCCCGGCCCACCTGCCAGGGCCGGTACTCCAGAATGCGGGACGGCGGCTCGGTCGCGGAGCGGACCTTCAGCCAGCCCTGTACGCCGTATACGCCGCTTACCCGCCCGATGGGAACGCGCCGCTCGGCCCAAGCGTCCATGACTTGCCGCGCGTCCCGTGCACCGAGTCGTCAGCCGGTGGCGGCCGGCGCCTCGCCGGCCCGCGCCGCGTCGCGGGCCTGCGCCTTCAACAGCCTGGCAACCGCGGCGGAAGTCTGCGCGCCGTTATCGCGCCAGTGCCGAACCCGCTCGGTGTCGATGCGAACCGGCACCTCGGTGCCGGTCGCGATCGGGTTGTAGTAGCCGATGCGCTCGATGAAGCGCCCATCGCGCGGAGCCCGGCGGTCCGCGACGATGACATGGTAGAAGGGGCGCCGCTTGGCCCCCGCTCTGGCAAGACGAATCGTGACCATGAGATATCTTCGAACCCTCTTTGCACGGCCCGACCAACCGGGCCGCCCCTGAAAAAAACGACGCATTGTAGAAAAGCCCGCCCGTGCAGGGCAATGCGCGGCTGGCGCATCCAGCAATTCTCATTTTGGCGCCTGACTTCACCCTGAGCCGCAAGCCGTCT
>CAYFYD010000493.1:0-2980 GCA_964347195.1 uncultured Ectothiorhodospiraceae bacterium | reverse complement strand
GTGCCGTCACGGCAGTCTGTGGGCTCCGTGGAAGCCGCCAGTTGGCCGGATCTCGTTCGGGGCTCGCCATCCGAGCGATTGCATCCGGGCTGGAAGCGTAGCGTGAAACGACCCTGGGGCAATCCGCGGCATCGCTTGACGGGTGATGCTCGATGTTTGATGCTTCGGCCGTCGCGCGACCGGCAGGTTCTGTCATTTCGCCCGGAGACGATCGATGCGCACCACCCTCAACATCGACGGTGACGTCCTGATTGCGGCGAAGGAGCTTGCCAAGCGGGAACGCAGGACCACGGGGGATCTCGTGTCGGTCCTCATGCGCGAGGCATTGCGGGCGCGAGCCGGCTCCGCGAGGGAAGCTCCGGCGCAACGGTCTCTCTACGGCTTCAAGCCCATTCCGGCGGGCGGCTCCATCGTCACCAACGAGCTCGTGGACCAGCTTCGCGAGGAGTTGGGAGTCTGATCGGTGCGGGCCTTGCTCGATGTCAACGTCCTGATCGCCCTGCTCGACGAGAACCACACCCATCACGCATCGGTATCCGACTGGTTCGCGAATCACATCGAGTACGGATGGGCGTCGTGTCCTCTCACCCAGAACGGCTGTGTACGCATCATCCCCCAACCGAGATATCCGAACGCGTTGGGGGTGGCCGAAGCGGTGATGCGGCTGCGGGAAGCCGTCTCCACCCCTTGGCACCAATTCCTCCCGGACGACGTGAGCCTGCTCGACGACGATGTGGTGGACCGACTCCAGTTGCTGGGTCCCCGGCAGTTGACGGACCTCTACCTCCTGGCCCTCGCCGTTGCGCACGGTGCTCGACTGGTCACGCTCGACAAGTCCGTATCGTTCGTCGCGGTCCGGGGGGCGGGCGAAGAGCACCTGGTCCTGGTCTGACTCCGGCCCTTCTCGGAGCCCCGGACCTCGACCTCGCGACACCGGCGCTCAGCGCCGGACCTCGAGCATGATCTTTCCGATGTGGGCGCTGCTCTCCATGAGGCGGTGGGCATCCGCGGCCTGGGGGAGCGGGAAGGGCGCGTACAGCACCGGGCGCACGCGCCCGGCGGCGATCAGGGGCCACACCCGGCGCTCGAGCGCCGCCGCGATCGCGGCTTTCTCGGCCACGCTGCGCGGGCGGAGGGTCGATCCGGTCAGGGTCAGGCGTTTCATCATGACGGGCGCCAGATTGATCCCGGTCCTCGCTCCGCCGAGGAGCGCGATCTGCACCAGCCGGCCTCCGGGGGCAAGACACTTGATGTTCCGCGACAGGTAGTCGCCGCCCACCATGTCGAGAATCACGTCGACCCCGGTGCCCCCGGTGGCCTCGAGGACGCCCTCCACGAAGTCCCGCTCACGGTAGTTGAACGCCTCGCTCGCACCGAGGGAGCGGCATGCCGAGCACTTCTCTTCGCTGCCCGCGGTGGCGTAGGCGGTCGCCCCGAGGGCGCTCGCGAGCTGGATCGCGGTGGTGCCGATGCCGCTCGAGCCGCCGTGCACGAGGAAGCGCTCGCCGGCGCTGAGCGCACCGCGATCGAAGACGTTCGTCCACACCGTGAAGAAGGTCTCGGGCAGTGCGGCGCCCTGCACCAGGTCCAGCCCTTCCGGGACGGGAAGGCACTGCGGAGCGGGCGCGGTACAGTACTCCGCGTAGCCGCCTCCGCTGACCAGCGCGCACACTTGGTCGCCGAGCGCGAATCTCTCGGCCCCCGGACCTGCCGACACCACTTCGCCCGCCACTTCCAGGCCCGGGAGATCGGAAGCGCCCGGTGGGGGAGGGTAGGAGCCGGCGCGCTGCATCAGGTCGGGTCGATTGACGCCGGCCGCCACCACCCGGATCAGCACTTCGCCGTCCATCGGGGCAGGTACCGGCCGCATCCGGGGCACGAGCACCTCGGGGCCACCGGACTCGGCGATCTCGATCGCGGTCATCTCATCGGGAATGTGCATCGGCTCGATCCTCTTCGTCGTTCTCTCGTCAGTCCAGGCCGCGGGCGACGAAGTGGGGGTTGTCGAAGCCCGGCTTGCCGTAGCGCAGCGCAGCGCCGTCGAGCGTGCGCACCGAGCCGCCCGCCGCCTGCAGCACCGCGTGTCCGGCGGCGATGTCCCACTCCATGGTGCGCCCCAGGCGGGGGTACAGGTCGGCGCGTCCCTCCGCGATCCGGCACAGCTTGAGCGAAGACCCGGCCGCCACGATCTCGCCCACGCGGAAGCCTTCGAGGAAGGCTTCGGTCTCCGCGTTGCGGTGGGAGCGGCTCGCGATCACCACCAGCGCCTCGGGCGCCGGGCGGCAGTGAATCCTCTCGGGTGGAGCGCCTCGGCGCCGGCGCCACGCGCGCCCGAGCGCATCGCACCAGTACGTCTCTCCGAGCGCCGGCAGGTGCACGACCCCGAGACGGGGCTGGCCACTGGCGATCAGCGCGATGTTGACGGTGAACTCGCCGTTGCGCTTCACGAACTCCCGGGTCCCGTCGAGAGGATCGACGAGGAAGAAGGGCCGACCGCCCACCTCCGGTATCCGGCCCGCCGACACCTGCTCCTCCGCGACCACGGGGAAGCGGGGCTCCAACCCGCGGAGACCGGCGAGGATGATCTCCTCCGCGCGCTCGTCGGCATCGGTGACCAGGGTGGAGTCGTGCTTGTCACGCACCGCGAAGTCGCCGCGGTAGATGTCCAGGATCTCTCGCCCCGCCCGTTCCGCGAGGTGGCAGGTCTCGCGGCTCAGCGACTCCAGCGCGGCATCGCGTATCTCCTCGCGGCCGTCGCTCTCCTCGGGGCTCGCCCGCATTTTTCATCGACCTCCTGCTGCGGACGCCGGCCTCCTCACGGTGACCGGACGTACTCCTTCGAGCCACCTCGACACGGCATTACACCGTCATTCCCGCGAAAGCACACCGTCACTCCCGCGAAAGTACATCGTCATTCCCGCGGAAGTACCAGCAATTCTCATTTTGGCGCCTGACTTCACCCTGAGCCGCAAGCCGTCTT
>CAYFYD010000492.1:0-3004 GCA_964347195.1 uncultured Ectothiorhodospiraceae bacterium | reverse complement strand
GAGAAGACGGCTTGCGGCTCAGGGTGAAGTCAGGCGCCAAAATGAGAATTGCTGTTCTGAATGCTCCTGGCTTGAGCGGAGGGAGACTTTCGAGGCAGACTCGGAATCCTGCCGTCCGGGAGGAGCGCCATGTTCTCGTTTCGCAGGAAACTCGGGCTGCCGGCGGAGGCGGAAGCGCTTCCCGGCCGCTCCACCGCGATGCCCGTGCCGGACCGGCACTTCGTCAACGGCAATCCGATCGCCGGTCCCTTCCCTGCGGGGACGAGCCGGGCCCTCTTCGGCATGGGCTGCTTCTGGGGCGCGGAACGCAAGTTCTGGACGCTCGAGGGGGTGTACACCAGCGCGGTCGGCTACGCGGGCGGCCTGACGCCCCACCCCACCTACGAAGAGGTCTGCTCGGGGCTCACCGGCCACAACGAAGTGGTGCTGGTGGTGTTCGATCCCCGGCGGATCGCCTATCAGTCCCTTCTCCGGGTCTTCTGGGAATCACACGACCCCACCCAGGGCCTGCGCCAGGGCCACGACATCGGCCCCCAGTATCGATCCGGCATCTACCCCTTCGACGACCTGCAGCGGGCGGCGGCAGAATCGTCCCGGCGGAGCTACGCCCGCGCCCTCGCCCGGCGGGGATTCGGCGCCGTGACCACCGAGATCGTCGACGCACCGGTCTTCTACTACGCCGAGCACTACCACCAGCAATACCTCGCCAAGAACCCCCGCGGATACTGCGGGCTGGGCGGTACCGCGGTGCGCTACCCGGCGCGCGCCTGAGCGCCGATCCCCACCTCGCGCACGAGCGCCGGGGAGGTCGGGCGTGCCGGTGTCCGCGGGTCGGGAAGGCGGCTGCCAGTGCGCCGCCATCCGGTACCGGCTGCCGCGCTCACCGCTCGCCCTCTACGCCTGCCACTGCCGCGACTGGCAGAACCAGTCGGCGAGCGCCTTCGGGATGTCGGTGTGGGTCGAGCGCGACGGCATCGCCTTCTCCGGCGCGGCGCCGCGCATCTTCCGCACCCGGGGAGGCAGCGGTATCGCCAGGCACTGCGCGTTCTGCGGGGAATGCGGCTACTCCCCTCCTGCTTCGCCGCGCAGCTTGCGCTCCTCCGGATACACCCGGATCCCGGGTACGCTGCCGGCGAGCAGGTCGTTCTGGATCCCTTCCCAGTAGCCGGTCGTGAGCAGATCGCCGTGCACGGCACGGAAGTGCTCGTGCAGCGACCGGCGGCGGATGCGCAGCCCGGTGATCATCTCCTCGGGCAGGAACACGACCCCGTCCTCGAAGTACCACTCGGGAATGTCCTCTTCGCCGTCGACGCGGTCCACGTTCGACCGGATCTTCACGTCGGTGAAGGGTTCCAGAGCGTCGTAGTCGTACAGGTAGACCTTGCCGTAGGGACTCACTCCGTAGTTCCGTGCATCGAGGTCCCGGTTGAAGATGTTGGCGGCGGCGTTGTTCTTGATGCAGTAGCCGAGGTTGACCATCGCCCTCTCCGCGTCCGCCGGCGCCGCGCTCTCGAGATACAGGTGCAGAGGGACCATCCGGCGTTGAACGATGAGGTGCTTGAACACGACGGCGTCGCCGAGCCGGGAAACGCTCTCCCCCGCCTGCGACGACAGCTCGTCGAGCAGGTCCGGCTGGAACCAGCCGCTGTCGAGGCGCAGGTTGTAGTAGATGACGTTGTCGAGCATGGACCCGGTGCGGTTCATCTGGTGCACCCGGGAGTACTTGCGCCGCACCGACTCGACGCCCTCGAAGTCCCCCCATTTGTAGCCCTGCGTCGGGCGGTCGCGGATGACCTTGAGGTTGTAGGCGGACGAAGGGCTGCTGAACCCGATGGCCACCGTGCCGGGAAAGCCGGCCGAGATCGCGAGACGCTCGCCGGTGCCGGCGAGCTCTTCGCGCAGCTCGGTCATGACCGCGACCTTTCCCACGTGATTGAAGCCGATGGTGGAGTAGTGCAGTCCGAGCGGCCGGCCGGGCATGATGCTCCGGAGGAACGCGGAGAGCTCGTGGTAACAGGGACTCGTGACGTGGAAGTTCGCCAGGGTCGAGCTGAACAGGTTGTGGACGTCGGACTCGCGGGTGAGGAGCGCGTCGACGTGGATCCCGTCGTCGTCGTTCACCAGCGCGAGCACGAAGGGAAGGCGGCCGCCGCCCTGCAGGCAGACCCGGCCGACGAGGTAGGCACCGCGGTTGCGGAAGAAGCCGGCCTCTATCATCTCGATACGCCGCGGGCTCGGCATTCCTCGGGTGTTCCGGGCGAGGCGCCGTGCGACGCAGGCGGCATCGTCGTCCCGGTCGCGCCAGGGCCTTCGAAAGCCCGGCAGCTCGAGGATCCTCGAGACGGACTCCGACCAGGGCCGTGACCCGAGCGGAAACTCCGCATAGATGCGGTCGACGGTGAAGGCGGCCTCCGCGGATCGTTCCCGGAACACGTAGTCGACCGGCCGCCACTCCCCCTGATAGACCTGCCGGCGTACCGAGTGCAGGTACGCCAGCGCGAGATCCGCTTCGTACGACGCCTCGATCAGAGGCAGGTAGCGTGTCTCGATCGCGCCCCACCGGCGCTCGTCCTCGGCGAGCGCCGGCCAGGCACTCCGCAGGCGCGGTCCGAAGTCGCCGATGCTCTGCCGGTAGGCCCCGAGACGGCGGTGGCTGAGCGCAACCGAGGAAGCGTAGTCGCGCTCTTCGAAAGCCGCCCTGGCGAGACCCGGGATCGCGCGCGAGTCCCGGTAGTAGGCATCGAACTCCTCCTTCACCCAGGCCGCGCTGAGGGCGATGCGCTCCTCTTCTCCCGCCCGCCGCGCCAGCGCGAGCGGGCGGCCCTTCGTCTCCCGGTTGCAGCCCGCGGGCGCGGGAGGCGAATCGTCCACGCCGGTGGTCTCCCCATGCGGTCCCGCCCCGATGTTAACCACCGGGACGACTCCGCGCCGCCTCCACTGCGCAGACCAGCAGGACCATCCCGAAGTCGAGTTGCGGGGTTCGAAGTACTGGAATCAGGCGATG
>CAYFYD010000491.1:0-3013 GCA_964347195.1 uncultured Ectothiorhodospiraceae bacterium | reverse complement strand
GCACCATCATGGTCGACCAGACCGTGCTCTCGTCGAAGGGTCCGGCCAAGAAGGCGCTGATCGGGACCCCCGCCTCCGGGCCGCAGGCCGACAGTTGGGATGACCCGACGTGGCAGGCCTTCGTGAAGGCGTACCAGGACGCGTTCCCGCCCGACAAGCGCTTCCCCTCGCCCTCGCTGCTCGCCACCGGGTACCACAACGCGGCCACCGCCGCGTTCACGGTGCTCAACGACATCGGCGGCGACCTGAGCGACGGGCACGCGATGTTCCGGGCGGGGCTCGCCGCGCTCGAGCTCGATGCTCCCAACGGCAAGATCACGCTCGACGGGAACCGGCAGGCCATCGGCACCAACTTCGTGACCGAGGTCGTCGAGGACGAGAACGGAAACCTCGTCAACGAGCTCGTGAGGATCATCCCCGACGTGCGCCAGACGCTCGGGATCGATCCGGAGGTCTTCGCGACCATCGGCGCGCCCAGCCGCGAAGTGCCGGAGTGCAAAGTGTATTGATCCGAACCCGGTCGGGGGCGCGCATCCCGCGTCCCCGGCCCTTCCTCGGGCGGCGCGCCCCTCACCCTCGGAGGCGCCGGGCGTCGAACATCGGCCCGAAGCGGGTGACCATCAACCGGCGACGAGGCGGATCTCCACGTTCAGGCCTACGGCTTCGGCATAGCGCTCCAAGGTCCTGAGTGAGGGCTTGTGTCCGCTTTCCAGACGGGCCACCGTGGGCTGGCTCGTCCCCATCCGCACTGCAACGTCGCTCTGGCTCAGTCCGGCCTTGACCCGCACGGCGATGAGTTTTCGCGCCCACTCGAGCTCGGGCTCGATGGCTTCGGACTCTTTCCGGAACGTCGAGTTTGGCCCGCATGTCCGGCGGGAGGGATTCAAGCCACCCATGACCGCCCGGTTCATCCGGTGCCGAGGGACGCCTTCTCCCCGCCCCCATGCAAGTGATTCCCGCGACCTCGGCCATTATTGAAAATTGAGCGTCCCACGCTCAGAATTCGAGGATGGCAACGATTGAGCGACGGCGGCATCTCCGCAACCTCGCGCGCCTGCTGCGAGAGAATCCGGTCGTTGCGCTGCTCGGCGCGCGGCAGGTCGGCAAGACGACTCTCGCGGGAGAGCTCAGGCGGCGAAGGCGGGGATCGGTCACCTGGTTCGACCTCGAGAACCCGCGCGATCTTCGCCGTCTCGACGAGCCGACCCTGACCCTCGAGCCGCTTCGCGGCCTGGTGGTGATCGACGAGATCCAGAACCGTCCCGATCTCTTCCCGATCTTGCGGGTTCTGGTGGATCGCGCTTCCCTGCCGGCAAGATTCCTCGTGCTCGGGAGCGCTTCTCCGGACCTCCTGCGCCAAGGCTCCGAGACCCTGGCCGGACGTATCGCCTTCTACGAGCTGCCCGGCTTCGATCTGGAAGAGGCGGGGCCGCCCGACTGGCAACGGCTCTGGTTGCGGGGCGGATTCCCTCTGGCCTATCTCCCGCGCACCAATCGTCAGAGTCTCGAATGGCGCATCAATTTCGTCCGTACCTTCGTCGAGCGGGATCTCCCGCGCTTGGGCGCCCTCGTTCCTCCTCGTACGCTGTCCGATTTCTGGACCATGGTCGCGCACTACCACGGCCAAGTCTGGAACGGCTCCGAGCTGGGAAGGGCCTTCGGCATCGCTCACACCACGGTTCGCCGCTACCTCGATCTGCTCTCCGATACGTTCGTGGTTCGCCTGCTTCCTCCCTGGACCGAAAACCTCGGCAAGCGGGTCGTCAAGTCGCCGAAGGTCTACATCGCCGACCCCGGGCTGCTGCACGTGCTGCTCGACATCCGCACGCCGAGCGATCTGGCGGCTCATCCGAAGGTGGGGGCGAGCTTCGAGGGCTTCGCCCTGGAGCAGACGGTCCACCGGCTCGGCGCCGGTCCCCGCCAAGCGTATTTCTGGGCGACCCACTCCGGCGCCGAGCTCGATCTCTTCGTGGTTCGCGGGCGCCGCCGCCTGGGGTTCGAATTCAAGCGCACCGATGCGCCTCGGTTGACCCGATCGATGCTCACGGCCCTTGACACTCTCCGGCTCGACCGGCTCGATGTCGTTCACGCCGGCCGCGACGGCTATCGGATGCACGAGAAGGTTCGAGCGGTGCCGGTGGCCGGATTGCTCGAAGCGCTGAGACCCCTCGCCTGAGCGGCATGTCCGTACGGTTCACAGCCGGGGAGGGCGGGCGGTGAGCCTGGGGTGTAGCAATGAATCACCGGAACTTGCTCGGTGCCCATCCATCACAGTGCTTCAGATCCTGAAGCTCAGGTTCCCGAGACGCTCGCTCAGCTTCAGGTTCTCGGCGTAGTCGACCGGCACCGCGAGGAGGGCGGGACCGGGCTGGCGGAATGCCTCGTCGAGGGCGCCCGGGAGCTGTCCCGGTCCCGTCAGGGTCCGGCCCCACGCGCCGAAGGACCTGGCCAGCAGCTCGAAGTCCGGGTTGTTGAACGCGAGCTCGGAATGGCGGCCGCCGAAGTGGCTCTGCTGCTTCCACTTGATGAGGCCGTACTCACCGTCCACCCAGACCATCACCACCACGTTCTGCCGGTAGCGGACCAGCGTCTCGAGGTCCTGCACGTTCATCAGGAACCCGGCGTCCCCCGCGATCGCGAGCACCTTGCGGTCCGGGTGGGCGAGCTTCGCGCCCATCGCTCCCGGGAGGGCGAAGCCCATCGAGCAGAACCCGTTCGAGATGAGACAGGTGTTCGCGGTCTCGCACTGGTAGTAGCGCGCGATCCACATCTTGTGGGCGCCCACGTCCGAGAGCAGGATGTCCTCTGGACCGAGGTGCCGGCGCACCTCCCACAGGATCTTCTGCGGCTTCATCGGGAAGCCGGTGTCGTCCTTCTCCCTCCCGAGGTCGTCGCGGATGGCGTCGCGCAGCGCGCGGCGCTCCCCGATGTCGAAGAGCGGCAGCCGCCCCTCGCGGCCGAAGCGGTGGTTGAGCGCCTCGTTGATCTGCCACAGGGCGTCGGCGATGTCGGC
>CAYFYD010000490.1:0-3019 GCA_964347195.1 uncultured Ectothiorhodospiraceae bacterium | reverse complement strand
ACGCGCGCCGCGGTCGCGCGATGGGCGGAGGGCGGCGCCGTCGAGTTCAACGTCACCGAGCCCTCGGAGCGGGCCGACTCCCTCACCACGCTGCGCTTCAACGGCTGCGACCCGCGCGAGCTCGCCGCTTTCTGCCGCGACCGGTGCGGCGTCGTGCTCGGCTACGGTATCGGGCAGGGCATGGCCGGACGCGCGATGCGGATCGCGCACATGGGACACGTGAACGCGCCCATGATGCTCGGCACTCTCGGGGTGGTGGAGCTGGGGCTCACCGCACTCGGCATTCCACGCGGAATGCGCAGCGGCGTCGCCGCCGCCGCCGCCGCCCTGGGCGAAGCGCTGGCCGAGGATCGGGAAGACCGCAAGGCGTCCTGAGAGGAAAGCCCGCCGTCGCGCCGTGCGCCACCGGTCACCACCAGGCGCCTCGCGTGTGTCCGTCGCCTTGCGTCCCGGGGCGGGAGCCGCCCGCCCTCGGGAGCAGGCCGACGGGCGGAGTCGCATCGATCGGATCATGGCGTCTCCCGGCGGGAGGCGGGGAACGGCGATGCCGGGTAGCATGGACCGGCACCCGCATCCGAGCGGAGCAGGCGAGTGCGGTGTCGGGACCACGACAGGAAACGCAATCCTGATGACGTACGCCGCTCGGCGTTCGAGCGCCGGACCGCGCACTCCCGAGTGCAGTCGGGGCACTGCGCCCCCTGCGGCGGGCGGGCGGGTCGTTTGATGCTCGCCGGCGGGCTTGCGAGTCCCGTCCCTCGTCGTCTCCGCAGCCAGGCGGAAGATCGGGCGTAACCAGGAACGCAATGGTGCCGAAGGGTCCGACCCTCTCGTTGAACGAGTACGCGGCCGCCGTCGATGCGGGGTGGGCCGACCATGAGCTCCTGCGCGCGATACTCCACGACCTGCCGCGACGCTTCCACTCGCTCCCGCGCGCGGAGCGGGAGGCGGTTCTGAGGCGTGCGCCGGCACTGACGCACACCCGATGGGACGCCCTGCTCGCGGCGACGGCCGAGCACATTGCGAGCCTGCACGGACACCCGCTTCCGGAGTGGCTCGACGAACCCGAGCGCTTCCTCGGCGAGACCTGGGTGGTCACCGACATTCACTGCATCCGGATGGACGCGATCGCGTTCGCCCCGGCCGCGTTCATCCGACACGGCGCGCTGCCCGATCCGAGGGACCTCGATCACCGGGGGGGCGAACGCCATGCCTGGCTCCCTTGACCGGGACGCGTTGCTCGAGCTCCTCGACGAGCTCGCCCGGCGTCTCGAGCGACGCAAGGTGCGGGCGCAGGTCTACGTCATCGGAGGCGCGGCAATGAGTCTGTCCTTCGATCGCCGGCGGACGACTCACGACGTGGATGCGAGGATCGACGCCGGTCACGGTGCGCTGACCGAGGCGGTGCGGGAGATCGCGCGCGAGCGGGGAATGCCCGGAACATGGCTCGACGAACAGGCCACGGCCAACATCCCCCCGGGTGCCGGACCTCCGCGCGCGAACGGTGTACGACTCGCCCTGGCTGACGATTACGGGCGCGTCAGCCGAGCACATTCTCGCGATGAAGCTCGAAGCCGCGAGAGCGACCGACGAGGACGACATCAGGACGCTGATCCGCCATCTCGGGATCCGATCGGCCGAGGAAGCCCTGCAAGTGCACGCGCGCCTGTTCCCCCTGTCGACCCGGCAGACGAGGGCGGCCCGTTTGCTGCGCGCGGTGCTCGAGAGCTCGGGCACCGGCACCGCCCGCGGGCCGGACTGCTGAAGGTCACGGTGCTCCGGATGCGGGGAGGGCCAACGACCCCGGCCTGGAATGGAGGCACCGGTGCCCAGGCCCGGTATCCCCACGACCCGTCCCCGTCCTGCCCCTCCCGAGTCGCAACCGTCCGTCTGAAAGCGAGGTAACCCACCCATGTCCACTTACGGCCCCATCTCCTGCGACCTCGACCTCGAGAGTCCCGGCAAACGCACCGGAAACCTGCGGCTCATCCACTCGGACAACGTGCACGCGGCGAGCATCATTCCGATCCCCATCGCGGTGATTGCGAACGGCGAGGGTCCGAGCGTCGTGCTGTGCGCGGGCACGCACGGCAACGAGTACGAGGGTCAGGTGATCCTGCGGGAGCTGGTGCGCGAGCTCACGCCGGAAAGGGTCACCGGGCGGTTGATCGTCATGCCCTCGCTGAACATGCCGGCGGTGCGCGACGACGCCCGGGTCTCTCCCCTGGACGGCGCCAATCTGAACCGGGAGTTTCCCGGGGCCCCGGACCGGGGACCCACCGCGGCGATCGCGGGCTTTCTCGCCGAGGTGATCATCCCCTCGTGCGATGCCGGCATCGACATTCACACCGGCGGCAACAAGACCGCCTTCCTTCCCCTCGTGTACCTCTGTCGATGCGAGGACGACGAGGTGTTCGGACGAAGTGCCGCTCTTGCGGAAGCGTTCGGCGCGCCCTGGACCTATCTCGTCACCGGCGTTCAGGGCCAGGGCGGCTTCGACCCCTGTGCCCAGAACCAGGGTCTCGCATTCATCTCCACCGAGCTCGGCGGTGGTGCCCGCCTCGGCCGGGACACCCTGGCGATCGGCCGGCGCGGAGTCCGCGGCATGCTCGCCCATCTCGGCGTCATCGCCTCCGCACCAGCCGACGAGCAGGCGGCGCCGGCAACCCGCTACCTCAGCAATCGCGGACCCGATGGTGCACTGGTATGCGAGGGCAGCGGTTTCCTCGAGACCCTTCGGGAACCCGGCACGGAGGTGGCGAGGGGGGAGCCGGTGGCGCGGGTCCATCCGGTCGAGAACGGCTTCGGCCCCGCCGAGACCCTGCTCGCCCTGCGCGACGGCATCATCGTCTCCCAGCGCACCTCGGCCCACGTGAGACACGGTGACATCGTGCTCGACGTGGCGGGCGAGATCGACCGGGAGGCGCTGCTGCGGGGCTGAGGGTCGGGGATCTCATCGGTCCGTTTCCCCCAGGGCTCTTCAAAAGTCGGCTTGACGGCTTCAGACTCCGAGCTTCGGGAT
>CAYFYD010000489.1:0-3025 GCA_964347195.1 uncultured Ectothiorhodospiraceae bacterium | reverse complement strand
CGCCTTCCGATCGCTGCCACAACGCGTCGTTGAACCAGCGAGCCAGGACCCTCGCGCAGTCGAAGCCGGGGCAGCCCCCCACCACGATCACCGCCTTGCCCTGCCGCGGGCCCACGTCGCCGCAGGCCGCGACCGCCCGGGGCGCGCTCTGCTCGCCCGCCACCACCTCCAGCAGGGGCATGCGCTCCACCGGCGGGGAGTAACGCATGCCGACCACGTTCCCGGGATGCCGGCACGTCGACGCGAGCCGGGCGATCGGATGGGCCACGAGGCCGGACGCGTAGATGAGGTGCTCGTTCCCGAGGCCTTCCAGGTCCGCGATCGTCCGACGCTTGTCGTCGAGTGAACCCGGCTCGGCGTCCATGACCAGGTCCACGCCCGCCAGCGCCTCGCGGCCCGCCACCGGGCGCACCCGCCGGAGCACGGCGTCGCGGCAGGCCCGGCCGAGGCGTCCGCTCTCCACCTGTGCGTCGAGGACGGCGCGCAGGCGGGCCACCCCTTGGTCGCGCGCCGCGGCGCTCCCACCGGCGAGCCGCACCTCGACGCCGGCATGCTTCGCGCTCACATAGGCGATGCCGGCGCCGGTCGGACCGGCGCCGACGATACCGACCGCATTGATCGGCCGCACCCGTGCGGCACTCGCCACGACCGGTTGTTCACGGGTTCCCGCTCCCCGATCGGGGTCGGGGACAAGCTCCGCGGGAACGACGAGGATCGGTTGGCGCACATGGATTCCCGCTTCCGCGGGAATGACGTGAGTCGGAGACTCGAGGGCGGAAACGACGCGAAGCGGAGACTCAGGGGCGCGAATCGCCTCGAAGCCCATTCTCCGAGGGCGGGGCAATCCTCCGTCACGGGTCGCCTCCGTCGTTTCGCCTTCTTCCCCCGAGGCTCCCGCCAGCTCGTCCCGGGCGGCGAAGAGACGCAGGAGCGCTCGCGACTCCAAGCTCACCGCCAAGTCCCCGAACGCCTGCGCTTCGAGGTCGAGCCCCGTCTCGAAACCCCGGGAGAGTCCGCCCTGCACGACATCCAGCAGGCGCTCGGGCGCAGGATAGTTGCCGTGGGTGCGGGCGAGCGTACGCCGGCGGACTCGGCGCATGAGCAGCGCACGCCCGAACGGGTTGCGGGCGAGGACCACTTCCCGCAAGCCGCGGCTCATGGAGGTGCGTGCATTGCACGGTTTCGGCGCCGGCGCCCCCGGCAGACTCCGCGCGAGAGCGACGCCGTCCTCCAGCAAGCGCTCCCGGGTGGCGAGACGATCGACGAGACCGAGGCGAAGGGCGGCGGCAGCGGGGACCTCGCGGTCGCTCAGCATGAGGTCGAGGGCCGCGCCGATCCCGATGAGGCGGGGCAGACGAAGGGTGGTCCCGCCGCTCGGCACGAGTCCGAAGCGGACTTCCGGCGCCGCGAAGAAGGTGCGTTCGTCGCCGCTCGCGATGCGGGCGTCCGCCGCCAGGGCGAAGGCGAGCGCGCGGCCGCGACAGGGCCCCTGCAACGCCGCGACGCTCGGCACCGGAAGGCGGGCGAAGCGCGTGGCGAGCGCCTGGGTGCGACGCGCGAGGACGACGCATTCCGCCGCGCTTCGCAGCCCGCGAAGCTCCCGGAGCCAAGCCTCGGCGACTCCTGCGCCCCCGCCGACACAGACGACCACCAGTCCCCGGAGCGCCGGCCACCGCGCGAGCTCGTCCAGGTGCGCATCCAGGTCGCCTTCGATGTGCGCCGCGTCGCGCGATCCCTCCGGCGCCGCCCTCTCGTCCCACACGATGACGGCAATGCCGTCACCTCGTCGTTCCAGGATGAGCGCGGCGCTTCCGCCTCGTCGCTCAGGCACGCCCCGTCAAGCTCTCGGCCACACCCGCGGGAACACGGACTCCACGTCGATCAGGCAATCGCCGGGCCGGAAGTCGTGGCCGGTGATGTGCGGCTCCACGTCCCCCGGGCGCTCTCCGTACACCGCGTCGTCGCCCAGCCAGGTCGCCTGCAGGGCGCGCCGGCGCCGGGTTCGCGAAGGGTTGCCGCGGGCGCCGTGCAGCATCATGGGATGGAAGACGATGACGTCGCCGGGCTCCATGTCGAAAGACATGATGTCGTACTCCCCACGGCGCTTGTCGATGTCCGGCACCGGGACGTAGTCGCCGTCGTCCTCGCCGAAGGAGATGTCGCGCCCGTCGTCTAGCATGCGCCGCTCGAAGCGCTGCGGCCAGCGGTGGGCGCCCCGGACGGTCCGGAGACAGGTCTCCGCGTCGACCGGGTCGACCGGAATCCACATGACCAGCGCCTGATCGCCGTCGACGTTGTAGTAGATCTGGTCCTGGTGCCAGGCGCTCTCCTTGCGCGTGCCCGGCTCCTTCACGAAGAGGCCGTCGAAGAAGAAGCCGACCCGCTCGGAGCGCATCATGCGCGCCGCCACCGCTCCCGCCGGGCTCTCGAGCGCGAAGCGCCGCAGCTCGGGGATGCGCCGCCACATGCAGTAGTCGGTGTAGAAGAACCCGGGATCGTCGGGCGGGGACTGCACCCGTCCGTAGGGACCCGGATCGCGCAGGTCGCGCTCGATGCCGCGGGCGATCAGGTCCAGCCACTTCGCCTCGAAGACCTGCCGCAGGCAGCGCGCCCCGTCGCGTTCGTAGGCCTCGACGTCGGTGTCGCTGATCCGCGAGAGAGCGCGTGCTACACCTGCATCCACCGCGTCACCCCTCCTCCTTCCTCCTCGTCCCGTTCCGGTCCGCACGCTTCGCGCGCACCTCCCGGCCGCACTCCATCCGCTCCTCGCCGATCACCGCCGATCACCGCCGGCAAAGGGATCTCGTTTCTGGCCGAGGCCTCGAGCGGCGATGTCCATCAACGACCGGACGGCGGCATCAAACCACAAACCAAGCACCCGCTCCACCCCGAGCCCCGAGAGCCAGGAATACTCGGAAGTCGATGTGGACGCTCGTCCGGGCATGCGAGCCCGTCACTCCCGTGCCGCCCCCCGTCACTCCCGTGCCGCCCCCCGTCACTCCCGTGCCGCCCCCCGTCACTCCCG
>CAYFYD010000488.1:0-3062 GCA_964347195.1 uncultured Ectothiorhodospiraceae bacterium | reverse complement strand
CCCCCCCCCGGCCGTCGTTCTGGGCCCCACATCCGTCCCACCGTACGCCAACCCGGACCTTCCCGCCCCACCTCCCGTCATTCCCGCACCACTTCCCGTCATTCCCGCGCAAGCGGGAATCCATTCCGATCGACGAACCCCGAAGCTCGGGTTCTGAAGTCGGCATGACGACATGCTCGCCGCAGATCCAACCAGGATCGCCACTACGAAACGGGCACTGACACACCCTCGCGCAAGACGGGAACCGCCGCTGGCGACCAGACGACCGCCCAACGTCGACTTCCGAATGTTCCCGTGCCCGCGGCCGCGCTCTTGTCATCGTCTCCGCCGAGCCCGTAGGCTATTCAATGATTCACGACCCGAGTCCCTGCCCAGACCAATGAGACCTCCACATCCTCAAATGACGGTATCGACATGATGGCCCGGTGGCGGGGCCGGATCCGGGATTGGGCACGTATCGCGGGCCGGGAGCGGGCGGCGACGGAACGGAAGCTGCGCCTGTGGAGCGGGCTGGTGATCACCGCGTACGTGGTGCCGCATCTCGCCAACCATGCGCTCGGCCTCGTCTCGATCGCAGCGATGGAGTGCGCGCGCGAAGGGATGCAGGCGTTCTGGGGTACACCGGTGATGCTCGCGGCGCTCTACGGCTCGTTCGTAGTCCACTTCGGGCTGGCGCTCGCCGCGCTCTATCGTCGCAGCACCCTGCGCATGCCGGGGTGGGAGGCCGCGCAGGCGGCTCTCGGCCTGCTCATCGTGCCGCTCATCGCGGCGCATGCCATCGGCACCCGCGGCAGCCGGGAGCTGCTGGGCATCGATGTCGACTACCCCCTCGTCCTGGGCGCGCTCTGGACCGACGACTTCAACCTGGTGCGTCAGACAGTGATGCTGATCGTCGTCTGGCTGCACGTTGTCGTCGGCCTGCACTTCTGGCTCCGCCTCCGGGCCTGGTACCCCCGGGCCCTCCCCTGCCTCTACGCCGCCGCGCTCCTCCTGCCCGTCCTGTCGTTGCTCGGTTTCGTGGAGTCCGGCCGGGAGGTGCGGCGCCTGATCGTCGAAGAAGGCGCGGCCGATGCCGTTTTCGCCGAGGCGTACGCAGCCGGCCCTGCCGCGCGGGAGCTGCTCGCAGACCTCGAGAGCCAGGTTCTCCTCGCCTTCGCCGTCGCGCTGGGCGTGACCCTGCTCGGTAGACAGTGGCGGCTGCGCGTGCTTGCCCGCGGGCAGCGCTATCGCCTGCGTCATGCGAACGGCAGGACCCTGGAGGTCCCGGTCGGGCGCTCCATCCTCGAAGCGGTACGCGCGGCCGGTATCCCCCACGCGTCGGTCTGCGGCGGCCGCGCCCGCTGCACGACCTGCCGGGTCCGCGTCGGCACGGGGCTGCATGCCCTGCGGGAGCCGACGGGACTCGAACGCCAGGCGCTGAACCGGATCGGCGCGGACCCCAACGTGCGCCTCGCCTGCCAGACCCGGCCGGTGAGCGACGTCTCGGTGAGTCCCCTGATCCCGGCCCGGGCCTCGCCCGCGCTGGTTCACCAGCCGGGCGGCGTCTCCGGTCGCGAGCAGAGGATCGTGGTCATGTTCATCGACCTGCGCGACTCGACCCGGTTCGGCGAAGGGCGCCTGCCCTATGACGTGGTGTTCATCCTGAACCAGTTCTTCTCCGAGATGTGGGCGGCGCTCGAGGAGACGGGCGGCCACTACGCCCAGTTCTCCGGTGACGGGCTGATGGCGCTGTATGGCCTCGAGTCCGACATCACGAGCGCTTCCCGGCAGGCGCTCCGGGGCGCGGCCGCCATGACCCGTCGACTGTCCCGGCTCAACACGAGACTCGAGGGCGAGCTCGGGGAGCCGCTGCGTATCGGAATCGGCATTCACTGCGGCGACGCCATCGTCGGGACCATGGGTCCGCCCCGCTCACCGAACCTCTCCGCGGTCGGCGACAACGTGAACGTGGCCGCGAGGCTCGAGTCGGAGACGAAGTCGCTCGGCTGCACCCTGGTCGTCTCCACCGCCCTCGCCCGTGCCGCCGGCGTCGATCTCTCCGCCCATCCCCTCCGCGAGGCCGAGCTCCGGGGCCGGGGCGAAAGCGTTGCGGTCTACGCGATCGATGACCCGACCGCAATCCGGGAGCTCGTCATCGCCTGAGCGGCACCGACCCGAGGCCCCGGGGCTCATGCACCACGAGTCGAGCGAACGCCGCCATAATGCACGCCGTCCGGGCCGCGCGACGCGCCTCCGGGCGAGACCATGCCCTTGACCCGCATTGCTCACCGACCTCCTGCTGCGGACGCCGACCACAAGCGGTGAACGAGCGTACTCTCCGGAGCCACTTCGACGTGGCTACTACTACTTGGCGAGCGCTACGCAGTCCCTGCTTCGCTTGCCGGCCGGGCAAGCCAGGGCGAAGCGCCCCCGGCGCTTCTCCTGCGGACCGCGAGCCCGCACCCGTCTCTCGAGTCCGTGCGCCCGTGCTCCAAGGCGTCTCGACGCCCGCGGCTCACGAAGCTCGGCCGGATCAATGCGGGTCAGACGACACGAGGAGAATTACCGGATGGACAAAGCCCTCTACGACGCGGGACTCGCCGCCCGCAAGGAAGTGCTCGGCGCTGCCTACGTCGACAACGCCATCAACGACGCGGACGACTTCAACCGCGACTTTCAGGCCCTCGTCACCGAGTACTGCTGGGGGGTGTGCTGGGGCAACGACGTCCTCAGCCGCAAGCAGCGCAGTCTGCTGAACCTCGGGATGCTCGCGGCGCTGGGGCGAAGCCACGAGTTCGAGCTGCACTTCAAAGGCGCGTTGCGCAACGGCTGCACCCCGGAGGAGCTGCGCGAGACCCTGACCCAGATCACCATCTACTGCGGCGTGCCGGCGGGGGTGGAGTCGTTTCGCATCGCGCGGCGGGTGCTCGCGGAGTGGCAGGAGACGGGGACGGACTGAACGCGGCCCCGGGAGCCGTCCGCACTGCACGGGGCGCGAAGGTGCGGCGCCCGCTCCATCGAAAGGACATCAGACTCATCTTCGACAGTTTGGAATAGGAAGATGTTTTATATCAATGGGTTGC
>CAYFYD010000487.1:0-3085 GCA_964347195.1 uncultured Ectothiorhodospiraceae bacterium | reverse complement strand
CGAACCCCGAAACTTCGGTGTCTGAAGCCGTCAGGCCGACTTTTGGAGGGCCCTGAGCGCCCCCGCTCAGGTCTCGTCGATCACCACGAGGACCTGCCCCTCCTCCACCACATCGCCCTCGGCGCAACGGACCTCGATGACCCTGCCTCCGGCGTCTGCGACCAGCGGGATCTCCATCTTCATGCATTCCAGGATCACGAGGTCGTCGTCCCGCTCGATCTCGTCGCCCGGCGAGACCTCGACCTTCCACACCGTGCCGGGGAACTGCGCCTTTACTTCTCGGTTCATGGTCGGGGAATCCTGCCGCGCCGCACTGAAGAACATCTGCTCGCCGGAATGGGACCCCATCCGGCGTGCCGAGTCGGAGCCGGCGGCAGAATAGCAAAATCGCGCGGCGAACAAGTGCTCGATCCGCGGACACGACGCATCCGGCACGCCGGGGCAAAGGCCCGGGGCGGCCCGTGGGCCCCGATAGAGTAGTGGCGTGGATTCCCGCTTCCGCGGGAATGACGACGTAGTGCGGGGACCGGGCTTTCCTACGCTGGCCGATCATCCGTACCGGGTGGGCAGGAGCGCCTTCATGCGTACCCTCGGGGCGTCCCGCGGGCCCCGATGATGCCGCCGACCGGCCCGATCGCGCGCGGCGAGCGCCCTCTCGGCCCCTCCTCTCCATCAGGAACCGGAGCGGGGGATGACCCTGACTCGGGAACGCGGCGCGTTGCCCTGGCACGCTAGAATGAGCGGCATCCGCCCGTCTCCGGAGGAGTCGTCTTGAGCCAGCCCGCCGGCCCGAAGAAAGGATGCGACACGGTGAGGCCCGATCTCGCGAAGGATGCGACACTGTGAGACCCGATCTCGCGGCGGTGCTCGCGGCGAAGGCGGAGACCCTGGACGAGGCGCGCCCGCGGGCGCTCGCCAAGCGGGCCCGGACCGGGCACTGGACGGCCCGGCAGAATATCGACGCCCTCCTCGACCCCGGCAGCTTCCAGGAGTACGGCCAGCTCGCGAGGCCCGCCTTCAAGCAGCGGGAAGGGGCGGCGGACGGGCTCGTCGCCGGGCTCGGCACGGTCGATGGCGAGCGGGTGGCGGTCGCCGCCTACGACTACACGGTGCACGCCGGGACGCAGTCGATCATCAACCACGCCAAGGCGGACCGCCTGCTGAACGTGGTGCACCGGCTCCGCCTCCCGCTCGTGTTCTGGACCGAGGGCGGCGGCTGGCGGCCGCACGAGACCAACGTCGACGCGCGGAGCTACGAAGAGACCTTCGTCATGATGGCGAGGCTCTCCGGCCACGCGCCCACCGTGGGCATCGTGGCGGGGCGCTGCTTCGCCGGCAACGCCAACATCGCGGGCCTCTGCGACATCATCATCGCCACCCGGAAAGCCTCGCTCGGGATGGCCGGCCCGCCGCTGGTGGAAGCCGCCCTGGGACTCAAGCTCACCCCGGAGGAGCTCGGACCCGCCGAGCTGCACGAATCGGTCGGCGCGGTCGACCTCCTGGTCGAGGACGAAGCGGAGGCGGCCACGACCGCCGCCCGCTATCTGTCTTACTTCCGCGGACGCGTTCCCCCAGGGGAGGCTCCCGACACGCGCACCTTGCGCGACGTGGTGCCGGAGAACCGCCGTCGCGCCTACGACGTGCGGCGGGTGATCGAGGGGATTGCCGACATCGGTTCGGTGCTCGAGCTGCGCCCCCGCTTCGGCCGGGCCGCGCTCACCGCGCTGGTGAAGGTCGAGGGCCGGTCGATGGGGGTGCTCGCCAACCAGCCCATGTACCTCGCCGGCGCGATGGACAGCCCCGCCTGCGACAAGCTGGCGCGTTTCATCTCCCTCTGCGACGCCTACGACGTGCCCATGCTCTACCTCTGCGACACGCCGGGCCTGATGGCCGGCCCGGAGGCGGAAGCGAGCGCGCTCGTGCGCCACAGCTCGCGCATCCTCACCGCGGCCGCCAACTGCACCACTCCCTTCGTGACCGTAACCCTGCGCAAGGCCTACGGCCTGGGCTTCTACATGATGGGCTCGCTGCCCCTCCACCCGAGCCTCTACGTCGGATGGCCGACGGTGGAGTTCGGGGCGATGGGCTTCGAGGGAGCGGCCAAGATCGTCCACCGTGCAGAGCTCGCGGCGATCGAGGACCCCGCGCAGCGCCGGGCGCGCGAGCGGGAGATCGCGGAGGGCATGCGCCGGGACAACACCGCGATGGCGCGCGCGGAGCGTTTCGAGTTCGACGACATCATCGACCCCGCGGACACCCGCGACGTGATCGTCAAGTTCCTGAAGAGCCTCCCTCCGCCCGCCCCGCGCAGCAGCCGCAAGCACACCATCGACAACTGGTGAGGGGTCGCGCTCCCGGGATGCGCCCGGCCCGGGAACGCGCACGACGGCGTCGCGGCGGACGCGGTCTCTTCAGGCTCGGAGCACGCTCCCCGCGGGATCGTAGGGGCTGTTCTCGATGACCCGCACCGCGCGCTCCACGCCGACGACGTGGGCGCGCAGCTCCGCCCCGGGCTGGGTGTGCTCGACGTCGACGAGCGCCATCGCGAGGCTCTTGCCGACGTGGTGTCCGTAGCCCCCGGAGGTGATGAAGCCCACCCGCCGCCCGTCCTTCCAGACCGGCTCGTAGCCCGAAGCGTCGGCGTCTCCGGCATCCACCTCCAGGGTGACGAGGCGCTGGGGCGCGGTGTTCTTCTCGCGCTCGGCGAGCGCGGCCTCCCGTCCCGTGAAGTCGCCCTTCCCCCAAGCGATCCAGCGGTCGAGGCCGGTCATGCCGGGGGTGTAGGCCTGGGTGTACTCCGCGCTCCAGACCCCGAAGCTCTTTTCGAGGCGCAGCGCGTTCATCGCGTAGAAACCGAACTCCCGGACTCCGAGCGACGCGCCCGCCTCGAGCAGCGCCTCCCGCAGCGTGATGTGCTCGGCCGCGCCGCAGTTGATCTCGTAGCCGAGCCCGCCGGTCACCGAGAGCCGGGCCACTTTCGCCCGCAGCAGGCCGACATCGAGGGTCGCGCATCCCATGAAGGGCAGCGCCGCGTTGCCGACGTCCTGGTGGGTGAGCCGGGCGAGGAGCTCGCGGGAGCGTGGGC
>CAYFYD010000486.1:0-3089 GCA_964347195.1 uncultured Ectothiorhodospiraceae bacterium | reverse complement strand
GCGAGGCCCGCGGCCGCGCGCTCGTCGAGGAGATCCGGGGCGCTCTCGACGCGGTGGCGAACCTCGACGAGGACCGCATCCTGCGCAGCTTCCTCGCCCTGGTGCGCGCGACGCTGCGCACGAACTTCTACCAGCGCGACGCGCAGGGGCGAGAGAGGCCGTGCATCGCCTTCAAGCTGGACCCCGCGCGGATCGCCGAGCTTCCCGAGCCGCGCCCGAAGTACGAGATATTCGTCTACTCCCCGCGTGTCGAAGGTGTGCACCTGCGCGGCGGGCCGGTGGCGCGCGGCGGGATCCGCTGGTCGGACCGGCGGGAGGACTTCCGCACCGAGGTGCTGGGCCTGGTCAAGGCCCAGATCGTGAAGAACTCGGTCATCGTTCCCGTCGGCTCCAAGGGCGGCTTCGTTCCCAAGCGCCTGCCCGCCGGGGGCGACCGCGAGGCGATCCAGGCCGAGGGCATCGCGTGCTACGAGATCTTCATCTGCGGGCTGCTCGACCTGACCGACAACCTCGCCGGCGGCGAGGTGGCGCCTCCGGCGGGCACGGTCCGCCACGACGGCGACGACCCCTACCTGGTGGTCGCCGCCGACAAGGGCACCGCGACCTTCTCCGACATCGCCAACCGCCTCTCGGCCCGCTACGGCTTCTGGCTCGGGGACGCCTTCGCCTCGGGCGGTTCCCAGGGTTACGACCACAAGGGCATGGGGATCACCGCCCGCGGAGCGTGGGAATCCGTCAAGCGCCACTTCCGGGAGCTCGGCACCGATGTGCAGAGCACGGACTTCAGCGTGGTCGGGATCGGCGACATGGGCGGGGACGTGTTCGGCAACGGCATGCTGCTCTCGGAGCACATCCGCCTCGTCGGCGCCTTCAACCACCTGCACATCTTCATCGACCCCGATCCCGAGCCCGCTTCGAGCCACCGGGAACGCGCCCGCCTCTTCGCGCTGCCGCGCTCGAGCTGGGCGGACTACGATCCGGAGCTGATCTCCGCGGGCGGCGGCGTCTATCCGCGCAGCGCGAAGTCGATCGAGCTCTCCGAGCGTGCGCGGGAGGCGCTCGGGATCGAGGCGGCCGCGCTCACCCCCAACGAGCTCATTCGGGCGATGCTGAAGGCGCCGGTCGAGCTGCTCTGGAACGGGGGCATCGGGACCTACGTCAAGGCGAGCACCGAGCGCCACGCCGAGGTCGGCGACCGCGCCAACGACGCGCTGCGGGTGGACGCCTCGGAGCTGCGCTGCAAGGTGATCGGCGAGGGCGGCAACCTCGGCTGCACCCAGCTCGGGCGGGTGGAGTTCGCGGGCCGCGGCGGCCGGGTCAACACCGACGCGATCGACAACGCGGGCGGGGTGGACTGCTCGGACCACGAGGTCAACATCAAGATCCTGCTGAACGACGTGGTCGGCGCCGGCGACATGACCGAGAAGCAGCGCAACCTCCTGCTCGCGGAGATGACCGACGAGGTGGCGGAGCTCGTGCTGCGCAACAATTACCTCCAGACGCAGGCGCTCAGTCTCGCCGGCGCCCAGGCCCACTCGCTGCTGGAGGTGCACGTGCGCCTGATCCGCGCGCTCGAGCGCAGCGGCGACCTCGATCCGGCGATCGAGTTCCTGCCGGACGCCGACGAGATCGAGGAGCGGGCCTCGCTCGGGCGCGGGCTCAGCGCCCCGGAGCTCTCGGTGCTCATGGCCTACGTCAAGATCACGCTGTTCAGGACGCTGCTCGAGGCCGGCCTCGGGGGGGACGCCTTCGTCGAGCGGGAGCTCCTGCGCTATTTCCCGCGGCCCCTGCGGGAACGCTTCCCGGCGCTCGTGGGCAGCCACCGCCTCGCGGGCGAGATCGTTTCCACCGTGGTCGCGAACGAGGTGGTCAACCGCGCCGGCATCACCTTCGTCTACCGGCTCGCCGAGGAGACGGGGGCGGAGGCCGTCGACATCGCCCGGGCCTGGCTCGTCGCGCGCGATGTGTTCGACATGGAGTGGGTCTGGGCTTCGATCGAGGGTCTCGACAACGTGGCGAGCGCGCAGGCGCAGATCGCGATGCTGCTCGAGGGCCGCCGCCTCGTCGAGCGCGCCACCCGCTGGCTGCTGCGCCACTGCCCGCGTCCCCTCGACATCGGCGCCGCGGTGGAGCGCTTCGCGCCGGGGGTGGCGGCGCTCTCCGACGGTTTGGTCGACCTCGTCGCTCCCGTGAGCCGCGCCGCCAGGCAGCGCCGCTCGCGCGAGCTCACCGCGCAGGGGGGGCCGCAGTCGCTGGCGGATCGGGCGGCGGAGTTCACGGAGGTCTTCTCGAGCTTCGACATCATCGAGGTGGCGCGCGCCACCTCCATTCCCGTCGAAACGGTGGCCGAGGCCTACTTCGCCCTCGGGGCGGAGCTGGAGCTGCACTGGCTGCGCGATCAGGTTACGGCACTGCCCCGGGTCAACCGCTGGCAGGCGCTCGCGCGCGCCGCGCTTCGCGACGATCTCTACAGTCTGGAGAGTGCGCTGGCGCACAGCGTGCTCGAAGTGCCGTCCACGTCGCGTGATCCCCGGGCCCGCATCCGGACCTGGACCGAGCGCAACGCGCTGGCGGTCAGCCGCTGGCGGCAAGTGCTCGCCGACCTCAAGGCAGTGGGCTCGATCGACTTTGCGATGCTGTCGGTGGCGATGGGAGAGATCCGTGGACTGCATCGCGCGGGTGCTCCGGAGCCGCCGCCCGCGAAGAACCCCGCGAAGGGGGCTCGAAAGCGGCGGGTTGCGAAAGATCCGGCCTGAGTCCGCGCGATTCGCCGTTTGCGAGTGTCGCGACGCCTTCAGCCTTCTTCCCCCGGGCCATTTCATACTGGCGCGGACGGCGTTGGTGACCCACCGGTGCGCCCTCATTCGCCTTGCCTACCCTTCAGTTGCAGGCATTCCGCATCACCGAGCGCCCCGAGTCGTCCATTGGCGCCCTCCCGCCGGTCCCGAGGCTCAGGTCGAGACGCAGCATGAAATGACCCTGCCCTCTTCCCCAGGGCTGATTGGTTCTCTTGACCGTGTCCAATAAATTCAATGGGTTGTGTCGATCGCCGAGCGTTTCGAGCGAAGTCGTCGTCAACCGAAGAAAGA
>CAYFYD010000485.1:0-3097 GCA_964347195.1 uncultured Ectothiorhodospiraceae bacterium | reverse complement strand
CCCGGCCGGCGCGCCGGCCTCTTCGCGGCCGGAAGCGGGTCCGGCGGCGCCGCGCAGGAGCGTGCACTCCGAAGCGAAGGGCGGACTGACCCCCATGGCGCGGCACCTCGTAGTCGTCGAGTCCCCGGCCAAGGCCCGAACCATCGAGAAGTACCTCGGGCCCGGATTCGAGGTGATGGCCTCCTACGGTCATGTCCGGGACCTGATCCCCCGGGAAGGGGCGGTCGATCCGGGACGTGACTTCGAGATGCACTACGAACCCATCGACAAGGCTCAGAAGCACGTGACGGCCCTCGGGCGCGCCATGAAGAAGGCCGATGCGCTCTACCTCGCGACCGACCCGGACCGGGAGGGGGAGGCCATTGCCTGGCACGTCACCGAGCTGCTCAGGGAACGCAAGGCCCTCGACGGCAAGCCGGTGTACCGGGTGGTCTTCCACGAGATCACCCGGCGCGCGATCCGGGAAGCGGTCGAGAGCGCCCGCGACATCTCGATGGAGCTGGTCAACGCGCAGCAGGCCCGGCGCGCGCTCGACTACCTCGTGGGCTTCAATCTCTCCCCCCTCCTGTGGAGAAAGATCCGCCGCGGCCTCTCGGCCGGCCGCGTCCAGAGTCCCGCGCTTCGCATGATCGTGGAGCGCGAAGACGAGATCGAGCGCTTCCGCCCGCGCGAGCACTGGACCCTCGATGCGGACCTCGACCGCCGGGGCCGCTCCTTCGCCGCGCGCCTCGTGCGCTTCCGGGAGAAGAAGCTGACCCAGTTCAGCATCGCGGGCGAGGCTGAGGCCCGATCGATGCTGGAGCGGGTCGCCGGGCTCGTGGGCGGCCGGACCCGGGAGGCGGCGCCGGAAGCCCCGGCCGAGACCGGTGAAGGCCGTTCGACGATAATCCGGGCGACCGAAGTCGAGGGCGGGCGCATGCGGGTCGCCCGGGTGGAGAAGAAGCAGCGCCGGCGCAATCCTCCCCCGCCCTTCATGACCTCGACCCTTCAGCAGGAGGCGGTGCGAAAGCTCGGCTTCAGCGCGCAGCGGACGATGCGGGTGGCCCAGCAGCTCTACGAAGGCATCGAGATCGAGGGGGCGTCGATCGGACTCATTACTTATATGCGCACGGACTCCCTCAACCTCGCCGCCGAGGCGCGGGAGGAGATCCGGGAATACATCCGCGGGCGCTTCGGGCCGGAGGGGCTCCCCGCCCGGGCCCGGACGTACAAGACCCGCTCCAGGAACGCCCAGGAGGCGCACGAGGCGATCCGCCCCACCTCCGTGATGCGCGAGCCCGGCACGCTGCGCAGCGCGCTCGGCCGCGACCAGTTCCGCCTCTACCAGCTCGTCTGGAGGCGGGCGGTGGCCTGCCAGATGCAGCACGCCCTCATCGACACGGTGGGCGTGGACCTCACCTGCGGCGAGGCCCGGCAGGAGGCCCCCGGCGCCTCCGAGCTCTTTCGCGCGACCGGCTCGAGCGTTGCGAGCCGGGGCTTTCTCGCGGTGTACGAGGAGAGCGCGGACGAGGACGAGAAAGCGCAGAAGGAGCACCGTCTGCCCCCCCTCGCCGAGGGGGATGTGGTGGCGGTGATGCGTTTCCGGGCGGAGCAGCACTTCACCGAGCCGCCGCCCCGCTACAACGAGGCGACTCTGATCCGGACCCTCGAAGAGTACGGTATCGGGCGCCCCTCGACCTACGCGACCATCATCCAGACCCTCGTGAACCGCGAGTACGTCGAGCTCGAGGGGCGGCGCTTCCATCCCACCGACATCGGCCGCGTGGTCAACGGGTATCTCACCGAGCACTTCTCGAGCTATGTCGAGTACGAGTTCACCGCCCGGCTGGAGGACGACCTCGACGCCATCTCGCGCGGCGAACGGGAGTGGAAGCCCCTCATGCGGGAGTTCTGGGAGAGCTTCGAGCAGCGGGTGAAGGAGAAGGCGGAGGAGCGCGGCCGCCCCGCGCCGCGGGTGCTCGGCGTCGATCCCGGAAGCGGGCGGGAGGTCTCCGTCCGCATGGGCCGCTACGGCCCCTACGTCCGGATCGGATCGTCGGAGGACCCCGAGCCGGTCTTCGCGGGCCTGCGCCCCGGCCAGCGCATGCACGCGATCACGCTGGAGGAGGGGCTCGATCTCTTCCGTCTGCCCCGGGTGCTGGGGGAGACGCCGGACGGGGAAGCGGTCTCGGTGAACATCGGCCGATTCGGGCCTTACGTCCGCTTCGGCTCGAAGTTCGCCTCGATCGGCCCGGAGGACGATCCCTACCGGATCGACCTCGCACGTGCGCTGGCGCTCATCGAGGCCCGGAAAGCGGCCGACGCGGCCCGTTGCATCAAGCGCTTCGAGGGCAGCGAAGTGCAGATTCTGAAGGGTCGCTACGGGCCCTACGTGACGGATCGCAAGAAGAACGCGCGAGTGCCCAAGGGCCGCGAGCCCGGGGAGCTGACGCTGGAAGAGTGCCGGGCGCTGCTCGAGGCGGCGCCCGCGAGGCGCCGCGGGGCGCGCAGGAGAGCGAGGAAAGCATGAACGAGAATCGACCCTTCGTCGCGGTGTTGATGGGCTCGGACTCCGACTGGCCGGTGATGCAGTCGGCGGTCGCGGTGCTCGATCGCCTCGATGTGCCGGTGGAGGTCAGGATAACCTCCGCCCACCGCACGCCGGCGGCCACCGCGCGCTACGTGGCCGACGCCGGCGCCCGCGGCTGCGCGGTGTTCGTCGCCGGTGCGGGGATGGCCGCCCACCTCGCCGGCGCGGTGGCGGCGCATACCACCCGTCCGGTGATCGGAGTGCCGCTCGAGTCGGGCCCGCTCGCGGGCCTGGATGCGCTGCTCTCCACCGTCCAGATGCCGGGGGGCATCCCGGTGGCCACGGTGGCGGTGGGCAAGGCGGGTGCCACGAACGCGGGCTACCTCGCCGCGCAGATCCTGGCGGCGGGCGACCCGGCGCTCGCCCGCCGCTTCGCCGAAGAGCGCGAGGAGCGTGCCCGATCGGTCGAGGACAAGGACCGGGCTCTGCAGCGAGAGCGCGCGGGCTGAGGGTCCGGGGCCTGAGCGCGCCCCGCAGGACCATTCAGAAGTCGAGCTGCGGGGTTCGAAGTACTGGAATCAGGCGATG
>CAYFYD010000484.1:0-3102 GCA_964347195.1 uncultured Ectothiorhodospiraceae bacterium | reverse complement strand
GCCTTCACTCGAGGCTGTTCCAATCAGGGTCTCCTTGTGGCCCGGACCCAGCTCCTCGACCCTCGCTTCCACACGACCCGGACCCAGGAACGACATGCTCTCCTGCGCGAAGCTCAGCGAGTCGCCGGCCGCATGGAAGAGTCGCATGGTGTAGGTGTCCACCTGCCCCCTGTCCGTCTCGAACCTGAGCTCGGCCTCGAGCTGGGGAGTGACCCGGGGGCCGAAGTGGAGGTTGGAGCTGGCGTGACCCGTCGAGGCGACGTACTGCTGAAGACGCTTGGCCGTCAGCGCATTCATCATCTTGAAGAACGAGACGAGGTTCGACTTGCCGGCCCCGTTGGCCCCTATCAGCACGTTGAGGGGTCGAAGCTCCAGCGTCGCCTCTTTGATCGAGCGATAGCCGCGGATCCTTATCGAAACGAGCTTCGACATGTTCCCGTGGGGCTCCTGCACCGGCTCCGGCGGCACGCCGGCTCGGGCCGGATCATAGCGTGGACCGGGTCCGCTCGATGGCCCGCCACACCCGGAAGGGCGTGTAGGGCGGGTCGAGGTGGCGCACCCCGAGGTCCCAGAGCGCGTCCACCAGCGCGTTGCCGATCGCGCCCGGCGGGCCGTTGCTGCCGCACTCCCCCACCCCCTTGACGCCGAGCAGCGTGTGCGGGCTCGGGGTCTCCCGACAGGAGAGGCGGAAGGGGGGCATCATGTCCGCGCGGGGCATCGCGTAGTCGAGGAAGGAAGCGGTGAGAAGCTGGCCCGCCCCGTCGTAGACAATCCGTTCCTGAAGGGCCTGGCCGATCCCCTGGCCGAGACCGCCGTGGATCTGACCGTCGACGATGAGCGGGTTGATGACGAGACCGCAGTCGTCCACGGTGTAGTAGTCGCGCAGGGCCACCGCGCCGGTCTCGATGTCGACCCGCAGCACCACGAGGTGCATGCCGGTGGGAAAGGTGTCCCCGAGCGGGTCGTGGCGCACGGTCTCGTCGAGGCCGAGCTCGAAGCCGGCCTCCGGGTAGTCGTTGCCGGTGTAGGCCATGCGCGCGACCTCGCGGAAGGTGATCCCGTGGTCGGTGCCGGCGACCGTGAAGCGGCTCCCGGCGTACTCGAGGTCCTCCGCCGCCGCCTCCAGGAGGTGGGCGGCGAGGCGCCGGGCCTTCGCCGCGATGCGCCCGCCCGCTTCGGCCACCGCCATCCCCGCGGTGGCGACGGAGCGCATTCCGCCGGTGCCGATGTTGCCGGCGTCGCGGTCGGTATCGCCCTGACGGAACTCCACGTCGGCGATGTCCACGCCGAGCGCGTCGGCGGCGATCTGACGGAAGGTGATCTCGTGGCCCTGACCGTGCGAGTGGCTGCCCGACGAAACGAGGGCCCGGCCGTCCTCGTGCACCGTGACCCGGCCCGCTTCCCAGGTCCCGAAACCGGCCTCCCGCGAAAGACCCCGGCTCGGGCCGCCGAGGCCGGCGTGATCGACGAAGGCGCTCATGCCGATACCGAGGCGCCACGGGCCTGCGGTCGCCCGCGCCCGGGCCTGTTCCTCGCGCAGCGCCGGGTAGTCCGCGGCGCGGAGCAGCGCCTCCTGCTGGCCGGCGGGATCGCCCGAATCGCACTCGGTGCCCAGAGGATTGGTGTAGGGGTAGTCGTGCGGGGAGAGGTAGTTGCGCGCGCGGAGCTCGGCCGGGTCGAGGCCGGTCTCGCGGGCCGCATTCTCCACGAGACGCTCGCCGATGGTGATCTGGGCCTCGGCGACCCCGCGGTAGGCGTCGACCGGCAGGGTATTGGTGTACACCCCGGCGACCCGCACGTGCGCGGCCGGAGTGCGGTAGAGGCAGGTGGCGAGGTTGCCGTAGCGCAGCCCCGCGATGAGGGGGTTGAAGGAGCTCTCGTAGGCCCCGTGCCCGGCGAGCCCGTCGAGCTCGAGCGCGAGCATGCGGCCTTCGGCGTCGAGCGCGAGGCGGGCCCGGGTCAGGAAGTCCCGCGCGTGGGTGTCGCTCGCGTAGCTCTCCTGGCGGGTCGCGGTGAAGCGCACCGGGCGCCCGGTGAGCCGCGCCGCGTGGAGTACCACCGGGATCTCGGGGTAACAGTAGGCCTTGGTGCCGAAGCCGCCGCCGACGTCTGGAGCGATGACCCGAAAGCGGTGCTGAGGCAGATCGAACACGTGCGCGGCGAGCCAGCGCCGCAGGGGCTGGGGGATCTGGGTGGTGGCGTGCAGGGTATAGCGCCCGTCCGCGGGGTCGTAGGCGCCGAGGTAGGCGCGCGGCTCGATCGCGCTTCCCGTGACCCGGGTGGTGCGGATGTCGAGCTCGCTCACGTGGGCGGCGCGGGCGAAGGCGGCGCGCACCGCCCCGGGATCGCCGAGGGAGACGACGTGGACCGCGTTGGTCGCGAGCTCCGGATGGAGCACCGGGCTCTCGGGGGAGAGTGCATCCGCGACGTCGGTGAGCACCGGCAGCTCCTCGTACTCGACCTCCACCGCCTCCGCCGCGTCCTGGGCCTCGGCGGCGCTGCGGGCGACGACCGCGGCGACCTGGTCGCCGACGTGACGCACCACCTCGCGGGCGAAGACCGGGCGCTCCGCGCAGTTCATCGGCCGGCCGTCGTCGAAGGGCACCTGCACCACGGGCGGGATCAGGCGTCCGAGCCCCGCCGCGTCCCAGTCCTTCGCGGTGAGCACGCAGAGCACTCCGGGCATCTCCTTCGCCTCGCGGGTCGAGATGCGCCCGATGCGGGCGTGCCCGTGCGGGCTGCGCACGAAGACGACATGGGCGGCACCGGGGGCGGGGACGTCGTCGACGTAGCGCCCCCGGCCGGTCAGGAAGCGGTAGTCCTCGTCCCGGGGAAGGGGCTTGCCTACGTACATGGCGCGGCCGGCATCCCCCTCGGGACGTCCCATAAGGCAGGGGGCTTGCCTACGTACATGGAGCGGCCTCCGCCTCTCCCTCGTTGAGGGCGCGCACCAGCGGGCTTGCCTACGTACATGGAGCGGCCCCGACCCGATACGGCCGGGTCGGGGCTTCCGGATGGCCGTTCGAGTTGCGAGGTTCGTTGGCCGAAATGGATTCCCGCTCCCCGATCGGGGTCGGGGACAAGCTTCGCGGGAATGACGGG
>CAYFYD010000483.1:0-3103 GCA_964347195.1 uncultured Ectothiorhodospiraceae bacterium | reverse complement strand
GTACGAGCGCGGCGTGCTCGCGGTGCTCGCGCTCCTCGCGCTGTTCTGGGTGGGACTCGCGCTGCTGCAGCGCGGCCGCGGCGCGGCCGTGGCGGCGGCGAGCGTGGCCGTGCGGGGCGAGGCGGCGGCGGAGCACCCCGCCGCCGCGGCGCTCGCGGGGGCGCCTCCGGGCGACGACGCCACGGCGCCCGCCCGCTCGCGCTTCCGCGCCGACCGGGACGATGACGTGGACGATCCGAGCGCCGCGCTCCTCGTCGCCGCGGAGGCGGAAGACCGCGACGGGGCGGCGTCCGCCGAGGCAGGGATGAGCGCCGAGGCGGCGGTGCAGCAGGGCTTCCTCGCCCGCTGCGTGGCCGACAGCCTCGCGACCTCGGCCGGGCGCATCGCGACCCGCATGGACTACCTGCACCAGACCCAGAAGCGCATCCGGCACCTGCTCCAGGACGGCGACGCCCTGCTGCCCGCGCTCGAAGACGGCGCCGACCTCGACGAGGAGATCGAAGCGGCCGGGGCGATCGCCGCCGGCGTGCGCCGGGAGATGAACGCGCTCGCCGACCTCGCCCGGCGCCTCGCCTCCTCCGCCACCCTGCCCAACGGCGCCCTCGACCGCGACATGGTCGACCTCA
This sequence comes from uncultured Ectothiorhodospiraceae bacterium, assembly GCA_964347195.1. Taxonomy (GTDB): domain Bacteria; phylum Pseudomonadota; class Gammaproteobacteria; order HK1; family HK1; genus JAJEAD01. Next base: position 2,477 of record CAYFYD010000483.1, on the reverse strand, counting down.
ACGCCTGCGTGGAGGAGGCGCTGCGCGTCACCGGGGCGGAGGAGCGGGCCACGGTGACCCGGCGCCTGGGTCCCCTGCCCGAGCTCTTCGCCTCGCGTGCCGAGATCCGCCTCCTGCTCACCCAGGTCATCGAGAACGCGGTGCTCGCGGTGCAGGACTCCCGGAAACGCGCCGGCGCGATCAAGGTCGACACCACGCGGCGCAACGGCGACATCCTCATCACCGTCATCGACAACGGCGGCGGCATCAGCGCCGAGCGCCGCGCGAAGATCTTCAAGCCCTTCTACACCTCGCGTGACGGGGCGATGGGGCTCGGCCTGACCCTCGCGAGCCACCTCGCCGAGAAGTACGAGGGCGACGTCAAGGTCAACTCCCTGCCCGGCCAAGGCACCGTCACCCGCATCACCCTGCCCGCCGGCGTGCCCGGAGAGTAAAGGGGCGACACAGCGCGGGTGCGACACGGCACGACGGTAGTGGGAACCGGCCCTGGTTCCGGGAAGGTCCGCGCCGGCAGGGAGGGTCTGCGTCGGCAGACGTAGCCCGGGTCAGTAGATCCTGCGCAGGCTCATGAGCTGGCGGCCGATCTCGGCGAATGCCTCCCCGAGCGCCGCGGGGGTCGCGTTGTTCACGAACACGTAGCGCCCGCTCGGATGGTCGCTCTGGCTCGAGCACTCTTCCAGGTCCTTCTCCAGGCGTCCCGAGACATTGTCCGGACTCATCGCCGCGACCGTGAAGATCAGGATGCCGTCCCCCTTCGCCGCGCGGCAGCCTTCCCGGCGATGCGCGCGGGCATCGGAGTAGTGGTTGTCCTCACCGTCGGTGAGGAGGACGATGACCTTCTGCACGCTGCCGTCCGCATCCGCCGGATGCACCGGATCGCCCCAGACCGGACGCCACTCGGGCGAGAGGAGGCGGCGCGCCCACGCGACGCCTGCGCTCGAGTAGGTCGCAGCCCCACCCGCCTCCAGGGCGTCGATCGCATCACGCGCCTCCTGAAGGTCCGCGGTGAGCGGCATGATGGGCGGGCCGCCGCAGTCGTCCTGGGGCTGGACGCGCCAGGGTCCGTCGGCCTGGATGTTCCCCGATCCACACATCCGTTGTCCTGCGGGGACCCGGTCGAGGTCATAGCAGAGCGGCTCCTCCCATCGTGGTTTCGCGGATTCGGCCTCGATCTTGGTGTAGTCCTGACACCGGTAGGAGACGTACTGGTCCTCGGGATAGGTGGTCTGCTCGGTGAAGAAGTTCATCGTGAACGGGGTGGCGGCAGGCAGGATCATGGAGAACCGGTCCACGCTCATGTCGAGACAGCCCGCCCAGGCCCGGCACTCCTCGGACAGCCGGCTGCGCGAGGGCAGGGTCTGCACTTCGGGAGGATAGCGCTTCGCGCCCGGGCCCCGTTCGGGATGGGGATAGGTCCGCGTGGACGGGTAGACGGCCCAGTCCTCCGTCTCCCAGTGCGAACGGGTGGTCTCGTCCAGCCGGACCCGGTAGCTCCATGGCACGAGCCCGACCGTGATCGCGCCGCTGTCGCGCGCGGCGAGGAGGTCGACCAGGTCCACTGCCGCCTGCTTCACGATGTTGATGCGGCTGTTCGGGTCGTTGGCGGACACTCTCTTTCCGTCGAGGTCGTCCAGCATCGAGCCGGTGATGTCGAGGGCCAGCACGATCTCGGTCCCGCCGATCGCGGCGCCGACGCCCGAGTGCACCGCGATGCCGTCGGCGGGGCCGGCGTAGCCGAGGATCCACTTCGAGAGGAGGGTGCCGCCCATGTCGGCCTTCGCTTCGACGTCGACCGTCCCCACCGCCCGGTCCACGTCCAGCGAGACCACGAGCGACTCGTCCATCTTGTCCCGCACCCCCGCGGAGAGGTTGCCGGCGAGGTTGAAGCGCACGTAGCGTTCCGCGATCGGTTGCAGCGCGGCATCGACTTCGTCGTCGCTCATCGACGCGGGGAGACCGGCGAGCTCGAGGGTGGCCGCGACCCCGCCCGCGTCGGCCGCGGTCTTGAGCAGGTCGCGCTGGTTCACCAGCCACAGGTGATCGACGATGAGGGCGGTGCCGCCGATCGTCATGAGGGTGATGACCGCGGCGGCGATCGCGGTCGCGCCGCCGCGGGTGTCGCGCGCGAAGTGCCCGATGCGCGAGAGCAGGCGCAGCGTCATCGGCCCGGCCCCCGCTTCTTCAACGTCCGTCCGGATCCGCAGCGTGAAATGTCCCCGATGCGCTCCCACCCGTGCTCCATCTTCTGTCTCCGCCCGCCGCACCTTCCGCGTCGCGGCCATCCTAGGCGGCGCGCGGAGCAGAGGGAAGGCGTTCGCCGATATAGTGAGGATTGGATATCCTGACGCCGTACGCGGCCCGGCATTCGAGCACCGGGTCGCGCATGCCGGAGTTCGATCGGGGCGCTGCGCCCCCTGCGGACGCGCAGGGCTCTTCAAAAGTCGGCTTGACGGCTTCAGACTCCGAGCTTCGGGATT
>CAYFYD010000482.1:0-3107 GCA_964347195.1 uncultured Ectothiorhodospiraceae bacterium | reverse complement strand
ACCAATCCCGAAGCTCGGAGTCTGAAGCCGTCAAGCCGACTCTTGAAGAGCCCTGACCCGTCACCCCTCAGGGTGGACCCTCCCCTGGGCCGGTGCTACTTTAGCTCGATCGAGGGCTCGGCGATTCGCCACCCCACCCTCCCCCGGCACTTCGTGGTCGTATCCGAAGTCTGATCCCCTTGCCGCGTCCGGGCGCTCGCCCGGCGCGAGTCACCGCGCCCACGAATCACCGGATCGCTTCACTCCCCCCGCCCATGAACCTGACCGAGCTCAAGGAAAAGCCGGCGCCGGAGCTGCTCCTGCTGTCTCGGACCCTGGGCATCGAGGGGATGGCCCGCTCCCGCAAGCAGGACATCATCTTCGGCATCCTCGAGAGCCACGCCCGAAGAGGCGAGGACATATACGGCGATGGAGTGCTGGAGATCCTTCAGGACGGCTTCGGCTTCCTGCGCTCGACCGGCAGCTCGTACCAGGCGGGACCGGACGACATCTACGTCTCTCCGGGCCAGATCCGGCGTTTCGGTCTGCGCACCGGGGACACCATCGCGGGAAAGATCCGACCGCCGAAGGAGAACGAGCGCTACTTCGCATTGCTCAAGGTCGACCAGCTCAACCTGGAAGCGCCGGAAGCGGCAAGAGACAAGCTCCTGTTCGAGAATCTGACCCCGCTCTTCCCCTGCGAGCGATTCGCGCTCGAACGGGGCAACGGCAGCACCGAGGACTTGACGCCCCGCGTCATCGACCTCATCGCGCCCCTCGGGAAGGGGCAACGTGCGCTGATCGTCTCCCCGCCCAAGGCGGGCAAGACCATGATGCTGCAGAGCATCGCGCACTCCATCGCCTCGAACCATCCGGAGTGCTGCCTCATCGTGCTGCTCATCGACGAGCGCCCCGAGGAGGTCACCGAGATGGCACGCTCGGTGCGCGCCGAAGTGGTGTCGAGCACCTTCGACGAGCCCGCGAGCCGCCACGTCCACGTGGCGGAGATGGCGATGGAGAAGGCAAAACGGCTGTCCGAGCACAAGCGCGACGTGGTCATCCTGCTCGACTCGATCACCCGTCTCGCCCGCGCCTACAACACGGTAGCGCCTCCGTCGGGAAAGGTACTCACCGGCGGCGTGGACGCCAACGCCCTGCAACGTCCCAAGCGCTTTTTCGGGGCGGCGCGCAACATCGAGGAAGGGGGCAGCCTCAGCATCATCGCCACCGCGCTGGTCGACACCGGTTCGCGCATGGACGACGTCATATACGAAGAGTTCAAAGGCACCGGCAACAGCGAGATCCACATGGAACGGCGGATCTACGAGAAACGCGTCTTTCCCGCCATCAACATCGGGCGCTCCGGCACGCGGCGCGAAGAGCTTCTCGTGGACCCCGCTGCCTTGCAGAAGACCCGGGTTCTGCGCAAACTCCTGCACCCCATGGACGAAGTGGAGGCAATGGAGCTCCTCCTGGATCGCCTGAAGGCGACCAGGACGAACGACGGGTTCTTCGACTCCATGAAACGTTGACCTGCACTCCGGAAAGCACGCTTCGATGTTCAGCAACAACCCCTTCTCCGCACTGTCCGCTTTCATCCCCTCCGCCATCGCGACGGGATACGTGCTCCTGATGGTCATCTTCGTAGTGGGCGGCACCCTCTTCGACATCCTTCACAAGAGGAGCGCCCGGTTCTTCTTTCAGGACTGGCGCAGCGCCAGGAACCGGAGCGCGAAGCGGATCGGCGGACAGGAGATCGCGTCTCTGGCGATCCGGACCCTCTGCGTCGAGGTACTGACCTCCTCGGAGTTCTGCACGGTGCGGCGCAGAATCTCCCACCTCCTGACGATGTACGGGTTTCTCGCCTACGTGACCACGAGCGCCATCATGGTGATCGGCTATCCGAGCCCCGACCATCCCCCACCCGTCACTCTGCCCCTGCTCTGGCACGCCGGGGCTCTGATGGTCTGCGCCGGGGGGTACTGGTTCTGGTTCTTCATTCGCGCCGATGTCGCGACCGAGGGCAACTCCCCGTTTCGCATCGTCCGCGCGGATCTCTTCATCCTTTCCCTGCTTGCGAGCGTGACCCTGGGGCTCGTGTGGTCATTCCTGCAAAGTGCGGCCATCCCCTGGTTGACCGGTGTGGCCTTCGCCTCCTACGTGGCCGCCACCACCGTGCTCTTCGGAAGCGTTCCCTGGTCGAAGTTTGCCCACATGTTCTTCAAGCCGGCGGCCGCCTTTCAGAAGAGAGTGGCCGACGCGGACGGTTCGAGGAGCGGGCTGCCGGCCCCCGCCGACAGGGCGGAGGTTTTCGGAAGCGCCCGCCACCTGCCCCGGAACTATTAGCAAGGAAGACAATGCCCACCTTCGTCTACATGACTCGCTGTGACGGCTGCGGACACTGCGTGGACATCTGTCCGTCCGACATCATGCACATCGACAAGACCTATCGCCGCGCGTACAACATCGAGCCCAACATGTGCTGGGAGTGCTACTCCTGCGTGAAGGCCTGTCCGCAGAACGCGATAGACGCGCGCGGCTACGCGGATTTCGCTCCCCTGGGACACAGCGTTCGGACCCTCCGGGAAGAAGCGAAGGGCACGATCTCCTGGCGGATCGAGTTCCGGGACGGCCGGGTAAAGGAATTCGTCTCTCCGATCCGGACTACCGCGTGGGGCTCGATCCCGTCACCGGCCGACTTGGCGCCGCCGAGCGCGGAAGCCCTGGAGTCTCAGGAGCTCGCCCACGAGCCGGATGCGCTCCACATCGAGAGTCTGCCCGCGCTCCGCCCCGATCAACTCGAGCAAGGAACGCTCTAGTGGGCCTCTTCAAGCGGAGGAGGACGGTCCACGTGGATTCGGACATCCTCGTGGTCGGCGGCGGCATGGCCGGGTGCGGGGCCACCTACGAAGCCCGGTACTGGGGCAGGGATCTCGACATCGTCTGCGTCGAGAAGGCGAACATCGAGCGCAGTGGCGCGGTCGCTCAGGGCCTGTACGCAATCAACTGCTACATGGGCATGCAGTGGGGGGAGAACCGGCCCGAGGACCACGTCCGCTATGCGCGGAACGACCTCATGGGGCTCGTGCGCGAGGATCTGGGCTACGACATCGCGCGGCATGTCGACG
>CAYFYD010000481.1:0-3111 GCA_964347195.1 uncultured Ectothiorhodospiraceae bacterium | reverse complement strand
CCGGGATGGCGAAGAACGACGCGGAGAAGTACGCGAAGTTCTGGGACGAGTTCGGCAAGGTGTTGAAGGAAGGCGTGGTCGAGGACGCGAAGAACCGCGAGAGCATCGCGAAGCTGCTGCGCTACGCCAGCAGCCGCAGCAGCGGCGAGGTCGATGTCTCGCTCGAGGACTACGTCGGGCGCATGCGCGAGGGCCAGGAGAAGATCTACTACCTCACCGCGGACCGCCCGGAGACCGCCCGGAGCAGTCCGCACCTCGAGGCGTTCGTCGCCAACGACATCGAAGTGCTGCTCATGACCGACGAGGTCGACGAGTGGGTGGTCCATCACCTCGACGAGTTCGACGGCAAGGCCCTGCAGTCCGTGGCCAAGGGGGAGCTCGACTTGAGCGCCATCGCGGGAGTGGAGAAACCCGCGGAGAGCGAAGAGGACGAGACCGGGCGGCGCGAGCTCGTCGAGGACTTGGCCCGGCACCTGAAGGATCGGGTGAGCGAGGTCCGCGCCACCCGCCGCCTCACCAATTCTCCGGCCTGCCTCGTCGCGAGCGACACCGCGCTCGGAGCGAACTTCGAGCGTCTGCTCCAGGCGGCGGGCCAGTCGGTCGAGACCTCCAGGCCGGTGCTGGAGATCAACCCGGACCATCCTCTCCTGATGCGCCTGCGGAACGAGAAGGACGAAGCGCGGAGGAAGGAGTGGGCCGAGCTCCTCGTCGACCAGGCCACCCTCGCCGAGGGCGGCCGCCTCGCCGACCCGAGCGCGTTCGTGAACCGGCTCAACGAGGTCCTGCTCACGCTCGCGGGCGGACCGGCCGGGGGCGCCCGGGCGACCGGGGAGGAAGGGAGTCGGGCGACGCGCGGGGGCGGGGACGAAGGCACCCCCGAGAGCGAGGATCGGACGGGCGACGGCGAGGCCGCACCCGAGACCGGGGACCGGACGGGCGACGGCGGAGCGGCGGAGGCGGCGGAGCAGGCGAGCGGCCGCATAGGGAAGGCGGCAGAGCAGGCGAGCGGCCGTTCGGGGAAGGCGGCAGAGTAGGCGAAGGGCTGGCCCGGGGAAGGCGGCCGATCCGCCCGGGCGTCCGCCAGGCCCCCATGCGCGACGCCGAACCTACGGGCCTTGCCTGTCCACGAAGTCGAGATGGTGGAGAAGCGCTCCGCCAAGCCCCATACGCGACGCCGAATCTACGGGGTACACCGTCATATGGCGAAGGATCCATCCGGCCCTCCCGCCAAGCTCTCGGCCGAGCAGTGGACCAGGAACATTCGGAAGTCCATGTCGGGCGCTCGTCCGGACACCCGAGCCCGTCAACCCCGCACCAGCTCCCGTCCAGGGCTGAATAGTTCTCTTGCCCGTGTCCAAAGAACTCGAGGAGTTACGTCGATCGCCAAGCGTCTCGGGCGAAGTCGTCGCCCAGCGAAGAAAGAGACTCTGCATCAAGGAGCTACGCTGTCCGGCGGCGATCGAGGACGCCCACGAAGTGATCTGCCCTGACCTCTCGCCAACCCCGCGCCACCTCCCGCCAACCCCGCGTCCCCTCCCGTCATTCCCGCGGAAGCGGGAATCCACATCGGTCAACGAACTCCGAAACTCGAGTCCTGGAGAGCCCTGAGCAGTGGACGACGAGTGGTCCCGCGCCCGCCGGGAGCACGTCGGCGAGGCCCGCGAGGAGCTCTCGAGCGTACGCGACTTCGTGCGCTGGGGTGCGAGCCGTTTCGCGGAAGCCGGCCTCTGCTTCGGGCACGGCTATGCCGATGCGGTGGACGAGTCCGCGGCGCTGGTCCTGCACGCCCTTCACCTCGAGCCCGATCCGCCCCCCGAGCTCTGGGCGGCCCGGCTCACCCGCCGCGAGCGCAACGCGGTGCTCGTGCTCCTGCGCCGGCGCGTAGACGAGCGGATACCCGCCGCCTACCTCGTCGGCCATGCGTGGTTCGCGGGGCTCCGCTTCCGGAGCGACCCGAGAGCCCTGGTGCCGCGCTCGCCGCTCGCGGAGTGCCTCGAGCGCGGATTCGCGCCCTGGTTGGAGCCGGACGCGATCGCCCGGGTGCTCGACATCGGGACCGGCGGCGGATGCATTGCCATCGCCTGTGCCGCCCGTTTTCCCGCCGCCCGGGTCGATGCGGTGGACATCGACCGCGACGCGCTCGCGCTCGCCTCGGAGAACGTGCGCGACCACCGCCTCGGGAAGCGCGTGCGGCTCCTCGAATCGGACCTTTTCGCGGGAGTCGCCGCCGCCTACGACCTCGTGATCGCCAACCCGCCCTACGTCGGCCGGGAGGAGTACGAGTCCCTCCCCCCGGAGTATGGGCACGAGCCGTCCCTGGGCCTGCGCGCGGGCGAGGGCGGTGTCGATCTGATCACCCGCATCCTCGAAGAAGCGCCCCCGCACCTCGCGAGCGGGGGCCTCCTCGTGGTCGAGGCGGGCTCCTGCCGCCCCGTCCTGGAGGCACGCTACCCCGAGCTGCCCTTCACTTGGCTCGAGCTCGAACGCGGCGGCGAGAACGTGTTCCTGCTGCGCCGTGATGAGCTCCCCTGATCCTGTTGATCCTGTCGCAATGGCCCTTGTTGCCCGGTGCGCCGTGAAAAGGCGCAGCAGCGGGGTGGGCGGCGAGACGTTCGCGGCGGCCGAGTCGCGGGGCCGTGTCTCAACCCGAAGCCCGTGACCGGCGTGAGGAGTCCAGCGCAGGCAGACGAGCGATCGCGGCGCCGTTCTTCTGCTGGGCACGCCGCAGTTCGTAGAGCTTCTGGAGGTTGAGCCAGAGCTCGCCCGACGTCCCGAAGAAGCGTCCCAGGCGAAGTGCCGTGTCTCCGGTGACGGCACGACGGCCGTTGAGGATTTCGGTTATGCGGTTCACCGGCACCTCGATTCGTCGGGCGAGCTCGGCCGCGCTCATTTCGAGCGCCTTCAGATCCTCTCGCAGCGTCTCGCCCGGGTGGATGGGATCTCGCGCCATGACCTGCCTCATCTTCAATGGTAGTCGACGATTTCCACGTTGGCCGGGCCGGGGCTTCCCTCCGGCCATTCGAAACAGATCCGCCACTGAGCGTTGATCCGGATGCTCCACTGCCCCTTTCAGCGGCCCTTCAGGGCAGGACTCTTCAAAAGTCGGCATAA
>CAYFYD010000480.1:0-3115 GCA_964347195.1 uncultured Ectothiorhodospiraceae bacterium | reverse complement strand
TGAGGGCGCACCGGTGGGTCACCAACGCCGTCCGCGTCAGCACGAAATGGCCCTGGTCCGCAAGCGGGCAGGACTTTCCCACGCTGGCCGATCATCCGCACCGGGTGGGCAGGAGCGCTCTCATTCGTGCCCTCGGGGTGTCCCGCGGACCCCGTCGATGCCGCCGACCGGCCCGACCGCGCGCGGCGAGCGCACCCCCCACGGCCCCTCGTTTCCACCAGGAACCGTAGCGTGGGATGACCCTGGCAAACGGGCCGCCCCCGTCCGGGGAAGGGGCGCTCCTCGCCTCAGGCGAGCTCCCGGCGTCCGGAGAAGGCGTGCGCGAGAGTGGGGGTGTCGACGAATTCGAGCTCCCCTCCCAGCGGCACGCCCTGGGCGATCCGGGTCACCCGCAGGTCGAGCTCGCCCGCCATCTCCGCGATGTAGTGCGCGGTCGCCTGACCTTCGACGGTGGCGCCGGTGGCCAGGATCAGCTCCCGGACCTCGCCCTCGCGCAGGCGCGCGTGCAGGTTGTCCATACCGAGGCCCTCCGGCCCGATCCCGTCGAGGGGAGAGAGGCGGCCGAGCAGCACGAAGAAGTAGCCCCGGTAACCGGCCCCCCGGTCGATGGCGAGCACGTCGCCGGGAGTTTCCACCACGCAGAGCTGGCTCGGGTCCCGGGAGCGGTCCGCGCAGCGGGCGCAGACCTCGTGCTCGCTCAGGTCGCGGCAGCGCGCGCAGTTGGCGACGCGTTCCACCGCTTCGAGCAGGGTCTCGCCGAGCCGGCGGCCCCCCTCCCCGTCGCGCTCGAGGACGTGCCACGCCATGCGCTGCGCGGACTTCGGCCCTACCCCGGGCAGACAGCGCAGCGCCCCGACGAGACGGTTGACGAGAGCGGAGTCGGACAAGGCGCGAAGACCCGAAGCCGGTCGAGGTTCGAAGCGGACGCGGGCGCCGCGCCTTCAGAAGGGCAGCTTCAGTCCGCCCGGAAGCGGTATGCCGGAAGTGAGCCCCGAGAACTTCTCCTTCATCTTCGCCTCGACCCGCCGCACCGCATCGTTGACCGCGGACGCGACCAGGTCCTCGATGAGCTCCCGGTCCCGCTCCTCGAGGAGCGCGGGATCGATGTGCACCCGGCGCACATCGTGGCGTCCGGTCATCGTGACCCTGACCATGCCGCCCCCCGATTCCCCCGTTATCTCCAGGCGCGCGAGCTCTTCCTGGGCACGCTGGAGGTGACCCTGCATCTCCTGGGCCTGCTTCATCAGATCGCCGAGCGGATTCTTCATCGATACCTCCCCGCCGGATGGCGGTACGCCCTCGTCACCGTCGAGCCCTCGCCACGGGACTCAATCGACGGGCACCACGAGGCTGGGGTCGACCTCGGTCCCGAAAGTCTCGCAGATCGCGCGCACCGTCGCGTCGTTCTCGATCGCCGCCACCGCGGCCCGCCGGCGTTCGGCCTCTCGCCTCTGCTCGCGCCGCGCCGGGGTGTCTTCCTGCGGCACCGCGAGCTCGATGTCCAGGGCAAGGGCGACCCCGAGGCGTTTCTCGAGTGCCCCTTCGAGCTGCTCCCTGATGCGGGACGCGGTCAACTGCTCGTGGTTGGGCGCGAGGCGCAGGCGCAGGCGGCCTCCCTCGTGTCCGGCCGGCTCGCAGTTGACGGCCAGCTCCCGGGCGAGACCCGTGACGCCGAGCTCCTCGACCAGGGCGATCCAGGTCTCGGCGCTCATTGCCGCCGGGTCCACCGCGGCGGGGGTCGGACCGGCGCTCCGGGTCGGAGGTGGCGCGGGTGCCGGACCGGCGACCCGGATCGGAGGTGACGCGGGAGCGGCGCGCCCGGGCGGAGAGAGGCGGGGCGCGCTCCCCGGAGGGTCGCCGTCCCCCATCGCCGGCCGGAAGGCCAGCATGCGCAGCAGCGTCATCTCGAAGCCCCCGCGCGGATCCGGGGAGAGCGGCAAGTCCCGCCGGCCGAGCAGGCCGATCTGGTAGAAGAGCTGCATGTCCTCCCTGCTCATACGCCCCGCCAGGTCCAGGAAGCGGCTCTCGTCCTCCGGCTCCAGCGCCCCCGCCCCCGGCACCATCTGGAGGGTGGCGATGCGCTGCAGAGCGGAGAGCAGCTCGGCCAGTGCGTCGTCGAAGTCGACCGCATCCCCCGCCATCTCCTCCACCCGCCGGAGCACGGCCTCGGGGTCGCCGGCCGCGATGCCCTCCAGAAGGGCGTGGAGGTGTCCCCGATCCAGGGTGCCGAGCATCGCGCGCACCTCGTCGTTCGACACCCGCCCGCCGCCGTAGGCGATAGCCTGGTCGAGCAGGCTCTGAGCGTCGCGCATGCTCCCGTCGGCAGCGCGCGCGATGAGGCGGAGCGCCGCGGAGTCGGACTCGATCCCCTCGCGTTCCAGGATAGCGGCGAGATGCGCTGCGATCTCGTCGACCGGCAGGCGCTTCAGGCTGAACTGGAGGCAGCGCGACAGCACGGTGATCGGGAGCTTCTGCGGCTCGGTGGTGGCGAGCAGGAACTTCACGTGCGGCGGCGGCTCCTCCAGCGTCTTCAGCAGCGCGTTGAAGCTCTTCTCGGAGAACATGTGCACCTCGTCGATGAGGTAGACCTTGTAGCGGCCCCGGATGGTCGCGAACTGCACGTTCTCCATGAGCTCCCGGGTCTCGTCGACCTTGCTGCGCGACGCGGCGTCGACCTCGATGAGATCGACGAAGCGCCCACCGTCGATCCCGGTGCAGGCCGCGCAGACACCGCAGGGCTTCGAGCCGACGCCCTCCTCGCAGTTCAGGCACTTGGCGAGGATCCGCGCGAGCGTGGTCTTGCCCACCCCCCGGGTGCCGGTGAACAGGAAGGCGTGGTGGAGCCGGTCGCCGTCGAGGGCGTTCGCGAGCGAACGCACGACGTGGGCCTGCCCCACCATCTGGGAGAAGTCGCGGGGCCGCCACTTGCGGGCGAGGACCTGGTAGCTCACGGCAAGGTCCGTAGCGGGGAGAGAGGGCGATTATAGGGTGTGCCGATCCGGGCCGAGAAGCACAGCCGAGCGCGCGCCCAGGGTCGTTTCATGCTACGTCTCGACCTGAGCCTCGGGACCGGCGGGAGGGCGCCAATGGACGATTCGGGGCGCTCGGCGACGCG
>CAYFYD010000479.1:0-3129 GCA_964347195.1 uncultured Ectothiorhodospiraceae bacterium | reverse complement strand
CACCCCTCGCGCTCCAGCGTGATGCGATAGCTCGCCTCGTGCCGCGCCGAGAGGGGGTCCTCCCCGACGATGCTCATGCGGTCCCGGCCGGCGCCGCTGTAGGTGAGATCGGGGCCCTCGACGTGGAAGCGGCCGCGATCCTTGATCACCTCCACCGTCACTTCTCCGCTCTCGACGTCGATGTGGACGCTGCGGCCCCGCTGGTAGGGGACTTCGCTCCGGTGAGGGCTCGGCGGCGCGGCTTCCGGCTCCGGGAAATCCGGCAGCGCGGCGTCGCTCTCCCGGGGCTCGCGCACCGGCAGCATCAGGGCGCTGGAGCCGGCGCGGAGCGCGAGAGTGGCCGGTTCCGGGGAAGGCCACGCGCGCGGCCACCACGCCGTGCTGATCGCGACGCGCAGGCGCCGCCCCGCCTCGAAGCGGTGGGCAATGTCGTTCATCCGCACCCGCACGCGGTAGCGGCGCCCGGGCTCCAGCGCCTCCGGATGCTCGTGGCTCTCCCGGTGGGTGAGGTTGAGCAGCCCGCAGGTCACCTGGGTTGCGGCCCCGTCCGGCGCCACATCGCAGAGACGCGCGGCAATGAGGGCGTTCGGGCAGTCGACGCCGAGCTCGAGCTCCGCCACCGGGGCGCCGAGGATCTCGAGCGCGACGGGCAGCACGGCGGAGTCGAAGCAGAGCGACTGCCCGTCTTCGAGCCGTTGGTCGAGCGGCATTTCCGCGGCATAGCCGTAGGGGCACCATTCGCCTGCGTAGAGGCCGACGGTCTGCGGCGATCGGTGGACCAGATCTTCCTCCGCTTCCGGCTCCGCCGCGATGCCGTCCGCGTTGAGGGCGAGGCGACGGCTCTCGATGTGGGGCGAAGGCCAGGCCTCTTCCGCCACCCAGCGCCCGGGCCGCTCGGCGTACTCGGGCTTCGGCGGAACTCCTTCCTGCATCCATACCCGGTACATCGGTTCGTCCGCGATCCCGGTGTCGATGCCCTTGAGGTACTGGTCCCACCAGCGCAGCGCGTCCTGCTCGAAGCCGATGCAGGGTCCCGGTATGCACGAGTTGGGCCATGCGTGCGGCCAGGGGCCGACGAGGCCGCGGCGAGGACAGGAGAGCCCCTCGAGCAGGCGCGGAATCGCGTTGCTGTAGCCATCCGCCCATCCCCCGACCGCGTACACCGCGCACTCGATGGCCGAGAAGTCCTCGCACACCGAGCCGTGCTGCCACTGCGCGTCGCGGTGGGCGTGCTCGAGCCAGGGAATGATCCACGGGTCGCCGTGCGCGAGGCGCTCCATCCACATCTCGCGCCACCGCTCACCGACCACGCTGGGGTCGGGCGGGCGCGAGTTGAACGCGAACATGGTGGAGGCCCAGCTCATGTTCTCGGTGATCAGGCAGCCGCCCATGTAGTGGATGTCGTCGGCGTAACGGTCGTCGGTGGAGCAGGCGGTGATGATCGCCCCGAGCGCGGGCGGGCGCAGCGCCGCCACCTGAAGGGCGTTGAAGCCGCCCCAGGAGATGCCGGTCATGCCCACCGCTCCAGTGCACCAGGGTTGCGCCGCGAGCCACGCGATGACCTCGACCGCGTCGTCGAGCTCCTGTTGCGTGTACTCGTCGCGCATCAGCCCGCCGGAATCTCCGGTGCCGCGCATGTCCACGCGCACCCCGGCGTAGCCGTGCCCGGCGTAGTAGGCATGCTTGGTCGCGTCGCGGACCGCGGTGAAGTCGCGGCGCCGGTAGGGGATGTACTCGAGGATGGCGGGCACGGGGTCGGACTCCGCGTCCTCGGGTATCCACATCCGGGCCGCGAGACGGCAGCCGTCGGAGAGCGGGATCCAGAGCGTCTCGATCTCCCGTACCCGGCGGGGGAACTCCTCGATGTACTTCATGGGGTCGCACTCCGCTTCGTGGATGAAAACGCGCGGTGAGTGTAGTCGGGGCATCGTCGGGCTGTCACCGCGCGGGAATAGGCGCCGGAGCCGGGCGAGCGTAGACTCGCACTCTTCCAGGCCGGAAGCCGCCATGCCGGGAATCGTTACCGCCGCCGCGCTCATCATCGGCAACGAGATCCTCTCCGGGCGTACCCAGGACCAGAACCTCGCCTTTCTGGGCGAGAAGCTGGGCGAGATCGGGATACGGCTGAAGGAGGCACGGGTGGTGCCGGACGACGCGGAGGACATCGCCGCTGCGCTCGATGCGCTGCGCGCGCGATACGACTACGTCTTCACCACCGGCGGCATCGGACCCACCCACGACGACATCACCGCGGACAGCGTGGCGCACGCCTTCGGGGTCGGCATCGACTACCACCCGGAGGTGTACGCGATGCTCGAGGCCTGGTTCGAGAGCAAGGGCCTGGAAGCCAACGAGGCCCGCATGCGCATGGCGCGCATCCCCGACGGCGCGTCGCCGCTCGACAACGAGCTGACCCTCGCCCCGGGTTTCCAGATCGAGAACGTCTTCGTGCTCGCGGGCGTGCCCTCCATTGCCCGCAAGATGTTCGACGGCGCGAAGAGGCGCCTGAGCGGCGGCACCCCCTTGTGCTCGCGCGCGATCAAGGTCCAGGTCGGCGAAGGGACGGTGGCCGAAGCGCTCGGTACGATCCAGGCCGCCTTCCCCGACATCGACATCGGCAGCTACCCGTGGTCGCAGGACGGTGCCCACGGGACCAGCCTGGTCATGCGGGGAACGCGGCCGGAGCGCGTGGACGAAGCCTTCGCGGAGGTCTTCGGGATGGCGAAACGCCTGGGCGGTGCACCCCGGGAGGAGTAGTGCCGTCCGCCTTCGCCGCTCACCGCGAAGAGCACCTGATCCACCGGCCTGCCCAGGTACGGGGCGCTCAGGCGTCGGGGTCGAGCGCCTCCACGCGGCCGAGCAAATCGGCGCCGGTGGCGCAATCGAGGATCCAGTCGCCGACTTCGGCGCGGCGGCCCGGATCGTCGATGCGAGGGAGAAGCGCGGAAAGCCGTTGCGCCGTCCCGGCGCCGAAGCGCCGCGCCGCCTGGCGCACCAGCAGCGCCCCTTCCCCCTCGGCTCGCCCTTTCGCGCGTCCCTCGGCTCGTCCCTGCTCTCGATGCATGCGGAGCCAAGGGGTGTCGTCGGGGCCGGTGCCGTCGCGGGCGCCCAGCGCCCGGCCCACCCGGT
>CAYFYD010000478.1:0-3135 GCA_964347195.1 uncultured Ectothiorhodospiraceae bacterium | reverse complement strand
GCTTCCGGCCCGGATTCAGTAGCTCGGGTGGCGAGCCCCGGACGAGGGCCGGCCAAGTGGCGGCTGCCACGGAGCCCACAGACTGCCCTGCCGGCACTCACGAGAGTACTCCGGTCCCTCCGGAGCGGATGCTCAGCCAGCGTGAAGTGGCCCTGTCGCGGAACGCCGTGCCACTCGGTCGATCGGCGTAAAGTATTGACCGGCGGACTCTCGCCCGAGATGCCGCCCGAGATGCCGCTCGGGACGGCGCGCGACGGGGACGGTCATGAGAACAGTGGTGGTGGGCCAGGGGCGAGTCGGACGGGGGCTCGCGAAGCGCGCGAGGGCGAGCGGGGACGCGTGGCGCGTGGTGAGAGGAGCCCGCCTCACCACGCGCTCGATCGGCGATGCGGACCTCGTGATTCTCGCGGTGCCCGACGCGGAGATCGCCCCCGTCTCCCGGCGGATCGCACCCTTGCTGCGCCGCGGCGCCAGCGTGTTGCACTGCGCGGGCGCCCGCTCCCCCGAGGAGCTCGCCGCATGTCGCCGCGCCGGGGCGCACGTGGGCGCCATGCACCCGCTCGCGTCTTTCGCGGACCCCGCCCGGCCGCCCACTCTCGGCGAGACCACCTTCGTCGTCTCGGGAGACCGCAAGGCGGTCACAGCGGCGCGTCGCGTCGCGAGGGCGGTCGGGGCCCGCGTCCTGAACGCGCCGCTCCACGGCCCGGCCTACCACGCGTTGGCCGCACTGGTGGCCGGAGGGAGCGTGGGCTTCGCGCACGCGGTGATCCCCGGCCTCGTCGGCCTCGGGATCGAGCGGAGGGAGGCGGAGCGTGCGGCCGCCGGGCTGATCGGCACCGTCGCCCAGAACATCGCCCGCATCGGTCTGCCCGGGGCGCTCACCGGACCGGTGATCCGCGGCGATGCCGCCGCCGTCGCCGCCCACCGCCGCGCCCTCGAGGAGATCTCGCCGTCGGCGGCGGCGTCCTACGACGTGGTCGCCCCGCTGGTGCTCGACTGCGCGATCTCGGCGGGTCTCGATGCCCGCGACGTCGCACGCATGCGCCACGCGCTCGGGGAGCCTCGGTCCGCACGCAGGCGTCTCGATTGACTGGATCCGCATGCGCCGCGCGCTCGGGGGCAGCGCCGAGTCGCCGGCGGCGAGCGTTGGCGGCGGGCTCCGGCTGCCCCGGGTTCGGGAGTCGGGGAGCTCCCCACCGCAAGAAGTGACGACCACCGTTCTGCCCCCGCCGCCGGTCGTGCCTCAACGTTCCCGGTCCAGGTCCTCGGAGTGGCCAGGCAACGGACCATGAGCGTTCGGGAATGCTCTACGGGGACGGGATCGGCGGAGGACGCGATCGGCGCGCCGGCTGCTCTCGGCGGGGCGGCGCAGCGAGGCGTTCTCCCCCCGATCTTCGCCGTATACTCTCGACCGCGGTGAAAGTGGTACTCATCAGTCCCTACGAGATCGGCCGTCAGCCCTTCGGGTTGGCGGAACCGGCCGCCCTGCTCGCGCGGGCCGGATTCACGGTCGAGTGCATCGATCTGTCGCGCCAGAGGCTCGAAGCGCCGTCCCTGCGCGGTGCCGCGCTGGTCGGCCTCTACCTCGCCATGCACACCGCGACCCGGATCGCGATCGAGGCGTTGCCGCGCATCAGGGAGTTGGCCCCCTCCGCTCACCTCTGCGCCTACGGGCTCTATGCCCCCATGAATCACGCCCGGCTGCACGAGCTGGGGGTACGGAGCGTGCTGGGCGGCGAGTTCGAGCCGGCGCTCGTCACCCTCGCGCGGGAGATCGAGCGCGGCACGGCGCCGGTGGAGCCGCAGGCGCCCGAGGTCAGTCTCGCCCGTGTGCCCTTCGTCGTGCCGCATCGCGACGCGCTGCCCGCGCTGGCGGGCTACGCCCGCCTCGAGCTGCCCGACGGGAGCACGCGCACCATCGGCTTCGCGGAGGGCAGCCGGGGGTGCCGGCACCGGTGCCGGCACTGTCCGGTGGTGCCCGTCTACCACGGCCGCTTCCGGGTGGTGCCGCTCGAGGTCGTCATCGAGGACATCGCCAACCAGGTCGCGGCCGGCGCCGAGCACATCTCCTTCGGCGACCCCGACTTTCTCAACGGACCGACGCATGCGCTGAGAATCGTGCGCGCCATGCACGAGCGTTTTCCCGCGCTCACCTACGACGCGACGATCAAGATCGAGCATCTCATCCGCTACGCCGGCCGCCTGCCCGAGCTCGCCGCGACCGGCTGCCTCTTCGTCATCTCCGCGGTCGAGTCGGTCGACGACCGGACCCTCGGATACCTGGACAAGGGCCACACCCGGGCGGACTTCGAGCGCGCCGCCGTGCGCATGCGCGAGGTCGGGATCGGGCTCGCGCCGACCTTCGTGCCCTTTACGCCCTGGACCACCCTCGAAGGGTACGTCGACCTGCTCGAAGCCCTCATCGCGATGGAGCTTGCGGCGGCCGTCCCGCCGGTGCAGCTCGCGATCCGCCTGCTGGTCCCCCAAGGCTCCTATCTGCTGCGGCTCGAAGGTTTTCCGGAGCGGCTGGAACCCTTCGATCCCGTCCTTCTCGGCTATCCCTGGCGGCATCGGGATCCCCGGGTGGACCTGCTTCAGGAGGCGGTGCAGGAGGCGGCGGAATCGGCCGAGCGGGAGAAGTGGCCGCGCCGCCGCGCCTTCGAGGAGATCCGGCGTCTCGCCTACTTCGCGGCCGGCCGCCGCGCCCCCTCGCTTCCGGAGCGTCTGGGCGAGCCCGTCGCCTCCCATTCCGAGCCCTGGTACTGCTGCGCGGAGCCGACCGCGCGCCAGCTCCAGGATGCGCTCGCCCTGCCGGTCTGAGGCGTCTCCACCGCTGGCGGCAGGAGATCGACCACCGACTGAACCATAAGGAACCACACCATGAGAGCATTCGACGACCTGAAACGGCTCCTTTCCGAAGGGAGGATCGACCGCCGCGAGTTCCTCCAGCGCTCCGGCGCCCTCGGAGTCGCCGCCGCGATTCCGAGCATCGTGCTCACCGAGGAAGCCAGGGCGGCGGAACCCAGGCGGGGCGGCAGGTTCCGCATGGCGGTTCGCGGCGGAGCCACCTCCGATTCACTCGCGGGCGGCGCGTTGCTCGATTCCCACGCCATCGTCACGAGCTGGCAGGTGCGC
>CAYFYD010000477.1:0-3140 GCA_964347195.1 uncultured Ectothiorhodospiraceae bacterium | reverse complement strand
CCCCCTCCCCCCCTCATCCCGGACCCCGCTGCTTCGAGGTCCGTCCCGCCCCGTAGCGTGAAAGGTCCCTGTGCGAGCAGACCGTCTTCACCGGCCAAGGCCGAGTTTCCCCTATAATGGAGCACGGTGCACCGCCCGCACAGGCCGCCGCAGGGTGCGGACCCCGGGCCCGAAGGCAATGAGGAGCGTCGCGTTGTCCGCCGAGACCGTTGCCGGAAGAAAGGACCGCCCCCGCGCCGCCCGCCGCTCTCGCCGGTGGTGGCGCAGCCGGACCTTCGACGTCTTCCAGTTCCTGGTGCTGAGCGCGGCCCTGATCTGGCTGACGCTTCGGGGCGCGGAGTCCATGGGCTACAACTGGCAGTGGTACCGGATGCCCCAGTACTTCTGGCAGATCATCGACGGCGAGCTGATCTGGGGTCCGCTGATGACCGGGCTCGCGGTCACCATCGAGATCTCGGTCTACTCCATGATCCTGACGATCCTGATCGGGTTCGTCACCGCCCTGCTGCGAATGTCGGACTCGCTGTCGGGAGCGATCCTCGCCAAGGTCTATCTCGAAGCGATCCGGAACACTCCGATGCTCGTGCAGCTCCTCGTGTTCTACTTCGTGATCGCCCCGATCGTCGGTATCGACCGCTTCTGGACCGGCGTGCTCTGCCTCAGCTTCTTCGAAGGGGCCTTCGCATCCGAGATCATCCGCGCCGGCATCAACTCCGTGCCCCGCGGTCAATGGGAAGCCGCGGCGAGCGTCGGACTCTCCCGGGCGCAGACCTATCGCCTCGTCGTGCTCCCGCAGGCGGTGCCCCTCATGCTGCCGCCGATGACCGGAGTGCTGATCAACCTGATCAAGCATTCCGCCATCGTCAGCGTCATCGCGGTCTTCGAGCTGACGACCGAAGGGCGCAATGTCATCGCCGACACTTTCATGAGCTTCGAGGTCTGGCTCACGGTGGCGGCGATGTACCTCTTCATCACGTGCAGCCTCTCGGTGCTGGTCAGCTACCTCGAACATCGAGTGAAGCCGAGGGGTTGAGGGTGTCCCCGCAGACCACCCGGCGGCGCTTCACGAAGCTCGACTTCGTCATTCTGTCGGTGGCTCTTGCGGCCGTCGCCTTCGTCGTCTACCGGGTCGACGCAGTGCTCGCCTACCGGTGGGACTGGAGCGTCATTCCCCGCTACCTGCTGCGTCGCGACGAGGACACCGGCGCGCTCGCCCCCAACCTGCTCGTGCTCGGGCTGCTCACGACGATCCGGCTCGCGTTCTGGAGCCTCATCATCTCCGCCGTCATCGGCGGGATCATGGGGGTCATGCGCACCAGCCGGCGCCTCTTCCCGCGGATGCTGAGCCGGGCTTACGTGGAGCTCATTCGCAACACGCCGCCGCTCGTCTTCATCTTCGTCTTCTACTTCTTCATATCCAGCCAGATCATGCCGCTGCTGGGGGTGGACGAGTTCATCGCCGGGGCCTCGCCCTTCACGGCGGCGGTCGTCGAGTGGGCGGCATCGCCCCCCAAGCTGTTCTCGAACTTCCTCGCCGGCGTGATCTGCCTCTCGTTGTTCTCCGGCGCCTACGTCACCGAGATCGTCCGGGCCGGCATTCAGGCGATACCCGCATCGCAGTACGAGGCGGGCGCGAGCGTGGGTCTCTCCCGACTCCAGGTGATGTGCTACGTGGTCCTGCCCCAGGCCCTGCAGCGCGTCATCCCGCCGCTCGCCGGCCAGTTCATCATCCTGATCAAGGACTCTTCGCTGGTGTCCCTGATCTCGATCCAGGAGCTCACCTTCTACGCGACCGACATCGCGGTCTCGACGACCCAGGCCTTCGAGGTGTGGCTCTTCGTCGGCCTGCTGTACTTCGTGATCTGCTACTGCTGCGCGCTCGCCTTCGGCTGGCTGGAGCGGCGCTCCGAGATCTTCCGGTAGAGCGGGAGGGAAAGGGAGCCGCCCCGGGTCGGGGCGACTCCCCCTCGACGAATCGAGACGAGAGAGGGTGGCGGGCCGCTACTACTCCGAGGGTGCGACCATGTCCGCCCAGTCGCGGGTCGTGAACCAGTAGTCGTGGCGCTCCTCGAGCCAGCCGCTCGCTTCCTGCTCCTGGATCCAGTTGTCGAAGAAGTTGAGGATGTCGGGATCACCCTTGCGGACCGCGAAGGCCTCGCGGGTCGGCGACATCAACTTCGGCGATACGACGCGCAGAACGTCGCCACGCTTCTCGACCTCGAATGCGGCCTTGGGCGGCGTCGAGGAGACGCCGTCGACGTTGCCGTTGGCCGCTTCCTGGTAGGCGAGGGCATCGTCATCGAAGTAGATGAGCTTCGCCTTCGGGAAGTTCCTCTGCATCGCGACCGCCCCGGTCGTGGCGCGCCGCGTCGCGATCGTGACGCCGGACTGGTTGAAATCCTCCAGGGTCATCAGTCCCTTCTCGTCCGCCCGCGCGCTGTTCGCCATCAGGATGTAGCCGGTGTTCGCATAGGGCCGGGTGAAGTTGACGGTGAGGTTTCGCTTCGGGGTGATCGACATGCCGCTGATGATCGCGTCGAACTTGCCCGCGAGCAGAGCCGGGATGATGCCGTCCCACGCGGTGGGCACGAAATCGACGCCGACCCCCATGTCTTCCGCCACCTTGTTGGCGACATCGATCTCGAAGCCGATCAGCTCACCGTTCTTGTCGCGCATCGCCCAGGGGACGAAGGTCGACAGGCCGACGCGCAGCTCGCCGCGCTTCTTGATGGTCTCCAGAGCGCTCTCCGAGGAGAGTGCCTGTTGCGTGTCGCCGGCCGCGACGGGACCGGAAAGCCCGAGCATCAGGCCGGTGGCCAGCGCCGCGGCGCCGAGCGTGTGCAGTGCGTTCATGAGGGGTCCTCCATTGTGGGGCGGGCAAGTGTCGCACCGGGAATCGCGGCCAGCAAGCGAAGTCCGGACCGGGCGCGCGCCCCGCGCCTCTCGTCATCCGTGTTCGCTCAGGGCACATGCACATGGATTCCCGCTCCCCGATCGGGGTCGGGGGCAGGCCCCCGATCGGGGTCGAGGGCAAGCTTTCGCGGGAACGACGGGAGGGGCGCGGGTCACGGACGCGCCGCTCACGGCGCCCGTCCGGGCCGGGCTCGCGCGACGAAAGCAAAGGGCCGCGCGAGCCCGGC
>CAYFYD010000476.1:0-3140 GCA_964347195.1 uncultured Ectothiorhodospiraceae bacterium | reverse complement strand
ACCAATCCCGAAGCTCGGAGTCTGAAGCCGTCAAGCCGACTGTTGAAGAGCCCTGAAGCGCCCCGAGCTCCCCGGGCCGAGGACGCCTCGCTCCCTCGGGCGATCCCCCGGAACGGGACTCCATATCGTGCCGATGCCTGCTCCGTCCGCGCGGCACCATGGACACCGGGGGCGGGTCGTCCGGAGCAGAGGTCCCCCGAAGGATCTTCCATGGACTCCTTGACCTCGATCCGATCGCTGCCTAGCATGCGCCCGCGTCGCTGCGGACGGCGATGGAAGGATCCGGTGAGGCCGGAAGAGCACATTCCTCACAGACGGCTCCAGCGGACGGAAGACCTCCACGGGATCGGGGAGGAGCGCTCGCATCGAGGTGGGGCACGGACCGCGGTCCGGATCGCGTTGCTGCCCGTCCTGATCTCGGCACTGCCGCTGCTCTCCGCCTGCATGCCGCACGCCCTCGTCGAGAACGGGCGGCAGGATGCACCCGAGAGCCAGGTGCAGAGCGCGCGGACGGCCGCCCGGGAAGCGGTGCGGCTCGAGCCCCGACCGCCTCCCTGGCCCCTTCCGGAAGTCGCGCCCCCGGCAGGAGCGGAAACCCGCGCCGAAAGCGAGAGCGAGGAGGCGATGCCGGCACGTGGCCCGGTTCCGGATCCGATGCCCGACGTCTGGGCCCGGATGAGGCCCCGGTTCAGCATTCCAAGGCCTCCTTTCGATCGAATCCAGCGTCAGGCGGCGTGGTTGCAGCGCAACCAGGACTACTTCGACCGGGTGGCGGAGCGTTCCCGGGACTTCCTTCCCTACATCGTCCGGGAAGCGGAACGCCGGGGCTTGCCGGTGGAGCTCGCGCTGCTGCCGGTGATCGAGAGTGCGTTTCAGCCCTTCGCGTACTCGCCGGCGCGCGCTTCGGGGCTGTGGCAGTTCATCCCCTCCACCGGCCGCCTCTACGGCCTCAGAATCAACTGGTGGTACGACGGGCGGCGGGATCTGGTGGCGGCCACTTCCGCTGCTTTCGACTATCTGGAGAAGCTCCACCGCGACTTCAACGAGGACTGGTTGCTCGCCGTCGCCGCATACAACTGGGGAGAAGGCAACCTCAGGAAAGCGCTCGCGCGCAACCGGAAGCAAGGGAAGCCGCTCGACTTCTGGGCTCTCGAAGTGCCGGCGGAGACCCGAAGGTACGTACCGCGCTGGCTCGCGTTGTGCGACATCGTCGCGCACCCCGAACACTACGGCATGACCCTGCGCCGGGTGCCGGACGAAGTCACCTTCCGCCTCGTGGAGATCGAACACCAGATCGACTTGAATCTGGCGGCCGAGCTCGCGGACATGAGTCTCGACCGGCTCTACCGCCTCAACGCGGGGTATCGGCGGTGGGCGACGGAGCCCTCCGGCCCCCACCGGCTCCTCATTCCCGAGCCCAATGCGGATGCATTCGCGCAACGGGTCGCGCTCCTGCCCTCGGAACAGAGGGTGAGCCTGGACCACCACCGGGTGGTTGCCGGCGACACGTTGAGCGAGATCGCCGAGCGATACGGCACCAGTGTGGCCTACCTGTCCCGTTACAACCGGCTCGGCGGCACTCTGATCCGGGTGGGTGACCACCTCCTCGTTCCGAAAGGGCCGACGCTCCGCCAGACGAAGGACCCGAGTCCCGAAGTACGCAGGGGGCGGGCGCGGGCGAGCGGCGACACGGGGGTGCTTCGGGCACGGCGGCACCGGGTCGGGACGGGCGACAGCCTGTGGCTCATCGCCCGACGGCACAGAGTACGGGTTGCCGATCTCGTCGCGTGGAACCGGCTCGACCCGGAAGCCCTGCTCATGCCGGGGCAGGTCCTCGAGCTCCGGGCCTCCCGGGCGTATGCCGCGACTCCCGCGACCCGAGACGGGAACGAAGAGCGCCACATCGTGCGCAGTGGCGACAATCTGTGGCTCATCGCCCGACGCTACGGGGTGTCCGTCGCCGAGCTCCGGACATGGAACCGGCTCGACCCCGCGGCTTGGCTGATGCCCGGGCAGGTCCTCGAGCTCCGCGATTCGGAACGACGCCCGGCATCCGCCCTCACCCCTGCGAGGGAGAGCCGGCGCTACGTGGTGCGCCGCGGCGACAGCCTCTGGCTCATTGCACGCCGGCATTCGGTCTCGACGGAGCAGCTCGCTCTGTGGAATCGATTGCCCATCGACGGCGTGCTGCGTCCCGGACAGACCCTCGACGTGTCCCCCCCGGCCGCCGCCGCGGGCGAGGCGTCTACCAACTCCCTGTAGGCGGAATCGGAGCTCTCGCATGGGCTTTCTCGCCGGCAAGCGGGCCTTGATCACGGGAGTCGCCAGCGATCGCTCCATCGCCTGGGCCATCGCCCGGGCAATGCACCGGGAAGGCGCCGAGCTCGCGTTTCTGTACCAGAACGAGCGGCTCGGAGAGCGCGTCGGCAAGCTCGCCGCCTCGCTCGGCAGTCGTCTCTGCTACGAGTGCGATGTGGCCCTCGACGAGTCCCTGGACTCCGCGATCTCGTCCCTGGCGAGAAGCTGGGAAGCTCTCGACGTCTGCGTGCACGCGGTCGCGTTCGCCCGGCGGGAGGAGCTCCGGGGAGACTTCCTCGACGTCACCACCCGCGAGGGGTTCCGTATCGCGCACGACATCAGTGCGTACAGCTTCACCGCGCTCGCCCGGCAGGTCCGCCCCATGATGCAGGGACGAGCGGGCGCCCTGCTCACCCTGACTTACCTCGGTGCAGGTCGGGTCGTCCCGAACTACAACGTCATGGGGCTGGCGAAGGCCAGCCTCGAGGCGAACGTGCGCTATCTGGCGCATGCGCTGGGAGGACAGGGAATCCGCGTCAACGGCATCTCCGCCGGTCCCATCAAGACTCTGGCCGCGGCGGGGATTGCGGACTTCCGTCGATTCCTGGATCTCGCAGGAAGCAACTCGCCGTTGCGCCGGAACGTGCATCCGGAGGAGGTGGGCAACGCCGCGGCCTTCCTGTGCTCCGATCTCGCATCGGGAATCACCGGAGAGATAGTGCACGTGGATGCCGGATACAACGTCATGGGAATGTCCGGCGCGGAGCCCGGCTGACCTCCAGCAATTCTCACTTTGCTCGTCGGGTCCCGCGGCAGGACCGGCACGACCGTCGATCTGCCCC
>CAYFYD010000475.1:0-3190 GCA_964347195.1 uncultured Ectothiorhodospiraceae bacterium | reverse complement strand
AATCCCGAAGCTCGGAGTCTGAAGCCGTCAAGCCGACTTTTGAAGAGCCCTGGGCTCGCCCTCGGCTTGGGGGCGCGAGTGCGGCGGCCGTGGTACCGTTGCCGGGGTCGCGTTCCGCATGACACCCCCGCTTCGCCTCGGAGGGCCCGCCGATGAGCCAGTCCGTCGAATCTCTCGCTATCGACTACCCCTGCTCCGACGGCCAGCCCATGGGTGAGTCCGATCTGCACGTCACGTGCATGCTGCACGTACTCGCCGCCCTGAAGTGGCACTTCGAGAAACGCGAGGGAGAGGATGTCTACGTGAGCGCGAACTCGTTCCTGTACTACGAACGCGGCAATCCCCGCGCGGTGGTGGCGCCGGACGTGTTCGTGGTGCTGGGAGTGCCGGGCCACCTGCGCGACTCCTACCTGCTGTGGAAGGAGCCCAAGGGACCGGACTTCGTGCTGGAGATTACCTCGGCGAGCACCCGTCGCGAAGACGAGAGGCGAAAGCGCGGGGTCTACGCCGCGTTGGGAGTGCGGGAGTACTTCCTGTACGACCCGAGAGGGGAGTACCTGACGCCACCGCTTCAGGGCTACTGTTTGCGGGAAGGCGAGTACCGGCCCCTGCCGGCGGTGGCGACGCTGCCGGACGGCGCGTCGGCCCTGCGCAGCGAGGTGCTGGGGCTGGAGTTACGGGATCGGCGGGAAGAGCGCATGCTCAGGCTTCGCGACCCGGAGACCGGGCAGGACCTCCTCACATACCGGGAATTCGGACGAGCCCGCGAAGCAGAGACCGCCGCCCGGCAGAAAGAAGTCATTGCCCGGCAGAAAGAAGCCATTGCCCGGCGGGCGGCGGAAGCGCGCATCGCGAAGCTGGAAGCCCGCCTCCGGGACTTCGAGCGTGCTGCGGCAGAGCCGAAGGATCGGCAACCCTGAACCTGATCACGCCCCATCTTCAGCCCGGCTGCGGAGACGACGAGGGACGGAGCTCGCAAGCTCGCCGGCGAGCCCGAAACGACCCGTCCGCCGGAGGGGCCGCGTCCCGGATCGAGCGCCGGGTAATGTGCACGGGAAAGCGCTGCCTGAGCGTCTCCTGAGTTCGCGACGGACCGGCGCGGATACGGCTTCGAGGAGATGGGTTCGGCATCGAGAATGTCGCGACTCGGCGAAACGGGACTGCTGCTGCTCTACCGCTTCGCCGCGGCTGGGCTTCTGCCTGCGGCGTGGTTTCGCCGCGTCGACCCCGCCGAGGTCCCGAGGGCAAGGCGCCGGGGCCGGCTGCACCTCGAGATCGTGAGTCACTGCTGGCGCTACGGCCACCTCCTGACCTACCAGCTCGGCTCTCTCGTCCACCACCGCAGCGTCGAGCTCGACGTTACGATGACGGTGTACTACTGCCCCGAGGACGAATCGACGCTGCGGGTGCTCCGCTTTTTCGGCGACATGAAGCTGCCGGGGATCACTTGGGACTGGCGCGCGCTGCCGAAGGAGAAGCTCTTTCGCCGCGGCATCGGCCGGAACCTCGCGGCGAAGCGCACCGGAGCGGACTGGATCTGGTTTACCGATGCGGACGTCGTCTTCCACGAGAGGTGCCTCGACACCCTGGCGGACCTTCTGCAGGGACGAGACGATGCGCTCCTCTACCCCGAGACGACGTTCGGCACCGCAATGTTGCCGGAGGACGCTCCCATCCTGCGCAGAGGTCGCGAGGGGCCGGCCCTGCTTGCGCTTCCGCAACAGGCGTTCCCGCTTCGGCGTGGACCGGCGGACCGGGCGAGAGGCCCCTACCAGATCGTGCACGGCGACATCGCCCGCGCCTGCGGGTACTGTGAATCCATCCGTCTCTATCAGACCCCCGCGAGCCGGTGGCGAAAGTGTTACGAAGACTCGGCCTTTCGCTGGCTGATCGGCACCCCGGGTACCCCGATCGACCTGCCGGGGGTCTGCCGGATCCGTCACGTCGCGAAAGGGCGGTACGAGGGGCGGGCGTCCAGCGCGGCGCTTCGCACCTTCCTGCGCAGGAGTCGGGACCGGCGCTCCTGGGCTGCGCGCGAATGAACGCCGCGGGGTGCGCCGGTGGGCCGCGCGCGAGCGCCGGGGTCGCCCCTGCGGTCCTGGCGGCTCGAGCGCGCACCCGAAGGGACCGACTCCTCCCGGCATCGCGATGAGCGCATCCACTCTCTTGCTGGACTACTCCGGCGCATCGCCGGCCCGGATCGGGGACGCTCTGGAGCAGGGTCGGATCGTCTACTTCGAACGCTGTCCCCTCGAGCTGCCGGTTGAGGACGACCTCGACTTCCTGCGCGACGAGCTGCCCCGGCAGACCAGAATCAAGAACGTGAGCTACCACCCGGAGTCCGGCTCGGTGCCGCGCTTCGATGCCCCCGACTCCGTGCGGATGCGAGCTACCGCAATCCTCGAGGAGCACAGTCGGAACGTGACCCGGTTCCTGCACCGGATCATCCCCGACATGACGCCAGGATGGACGGTGGGCACGTGCAGCTTTCGGCCCCGGGAAGAGAAGGGCCGCGCCCTGAAGCCGCGCGCCAGCAACGAGATCGTGCACGTCGACGCGGGCGCTTACGGCGCCACCCATGGTGACCGGATCCTGCGCTTCTTCGTCAACGTCAACCCCGCCGTCGATCGGGTGTGGGGCACGAAGGGGAGCTTCTCGACCCTGGTCGAGCGACACCCGGAGATACTGGCGGCCGCGAGAGGCCGGAGCGGGTGGATCGGGGTCGCCGGACGTCTTCGAGACCGCTGCTGCGGCGCTCTGCTCGCGTCGCTCCGCCGGGCCTTTCCCCTCGTCAGGGTCCTCGAGTCGAGCCCCTACGACCGGGCGATGCGCGGCATCCACAACCACATGAAGGAGTCGGATTCGTTCCGTCGTGATCCGAGCGGCTACCGGGAGCTGCGTTTCCCGCCCTTCTCGGCCTGGCTGGTGCTGACCGACAGCGTGAGCCACTCGGTAGTCTCGGGACAGCACGCCCTGGTCACGACGTACCTCGTTCCCCTGCGCAACTGCCGCCGGCCCGAGCTCTCCCCGTACCACATACTGAAGCGAGCGCTCTGATGTCGGAGGCGCTCGGCCGCAAAGCCTCCCGGCGACACGTTGTCAATCCAGGCTCGCGCCATTGCCGGCGCGGGCCGACCCCCCACTCGGACTACGCGGCGCGGGGAGAGGAGCTCGCGCCACTGCCGGCGTG
>CAYFYD010000474.1:0-3193 GCA_964347195.1 uncultured Ectothiorhodospiraceae bacterium | reverse complement strand
CCTCGTTCCAGCTCGCGTTGATGTTGCGGGCGACGCCGGCGAGCCCGAGAACGGACTGCACGCCTTCCACGTTGCGCATGCGCCATTCGAAGTCGTCCAGGGTGCGCATCACCTCGTAGTCGATGCACCCCTCCGCCACCGTCTCCGCGATCACCGTCAGCACGTCCACGCCGATCTCGAAATGTTCGGTGATCACCGCGGAGTCGACGTTGTACACGGAGTCCGCGCGCAGTTCCGGCACTCCCCGGTGCTCGTCGCCCACCCGGACTTCGGAAGCGAAGCGTGCGCCCACCGCCAGCAGCAGCAGCGCGACGCCGATCACCGCCGCGGCCGGCCCCCGGCGCGCCACCCCCGCGACCCTCGACCACAAGGGCCGCAGCAGGTCGTCACGGGCCCGCACCGCGCGCCGCTCCGCCTCGTCGGCCTCGATGTAGGAGAGCAGCACCGGCAGCAGCGCGAGGTTGGTGAGGATGATTGCGGCGACCCCGAGGCTCGCGGTCACCGCGATCTCCTGGATGACCCGCACCTCGATGAGCGAGATGGTGACGAATCCCACCGAGTCGGAGACCAGCGCCACCGCGCCCGGCAGGAGCAGACGCCGGAAGCTCGCCCGCGCGGCATCGAGACCCTTCCCGCCGGCCGCCACCTCCGCTCGGACCGAGCTCACCATCTGCACGCCGTGGCTGACCCCGATCGCGAACACCAGGAAGGGCACCAGGATGGACATGGGATCGACCCCGAACCCGAGCGCGGTGAGTCCGCCGAGCTGCCAGATCACCGCGATGAGCGAGCAGGCCAGCGGCGGCAGGGTCAGACGGAAGGAGCGCGTGTAGGCGTACACGAACAGCGCGGTCACCAGGAAGGCGATCCCGAAGAAGGTCATCACCCGGAGCGCCCCCGCGGTGATGTCGCCGACGATCTTGGCGAACCCGATGACGTGCACGTCGACATACACGTCGACGCTCGAATCCGCTTCCGCCTCGGCGCGGATACGCTCGAGCGCCCGCGCGACCTCGAGGTAGTCGAGGCGCTCGCCGGTGTTGGGATGAAACTCCTGCAGCTTGGCGCTGACGATCGCCCCGCTGAAGTCGTTCGCCACCAGACGCCCCACGATGCCGGCCTTGATGATGTTCTCGCGCACCCGCGCGAAACCGGCCTCGCTCGCCTCGAAGTCCTCCGGCAGCACGTTGCCGGCGGCTACACCGTCTTCCACCACCTCGATGAAGCGCACGTTCGGAGTGAGGATGGAGAAGACCTGGGTCCGGTCCACGCCGGGAAGGAAGAAGGTCGCGTCGGTCACCTGACGCAGCACCGCGAAGAACTCCGGGGTAAACATGTCTCCGTCGCGCGCCATGAGCGCGATGACCACCCGGTCCGCGCCGCCGAACTCGTCCCGGTACTCAAGAAAGGTCTGCATGTACTCGTGCTCGAGCGGCACCAGCTTGGTGAACCCGGCATCGACCCGCAGCCCCGAAGCGAGCCACGCCATCGCAAGGGTGGCCACCACGAACGCCGCGATCACCAGGGGGCGGCGCGCGAAGAGCAGGCTCTCCAACCGATCGGTCATGGGACCCTTCGCGTGACGGCCGAAGGGACCCGGCATCCGGACCGAGCGCATGACGGAGGCGCGTTGCCGGCGGCGCGGTCGACCGGTCCTCGGCGTGGTGCCGGTGCCGGACTCGGCGGAGCGAGCCAGTCGCGCCGGGAGGCGGGTATGTTCATCCGGGTTCGCTCAGGGCACATGCACATGGATTCCCGCCCCCGATTCGGGGTCGAGGGCAAGCTTTCGCGGGAACGACGGAAGGGGGAGCACCTGCGGGGAGGGGGTGCAGGTGCGGGAATCCATCGCCCCCCGGGACGCAACGTTCGTTGGCCGACCACGGAGGCGAGTGTACGTTGGACATCGGGAGGCTATTCGAATCCGGGCCGCCGCCGGACCCCGAACTCGCCGATCAGCAGCACCGCGCCGTCCGCGAGGGACAGCGCGGCCGAGATCCCCTCGCGCGTGGAGAGCCGCTCGGAGGATACGCCGCCCCCGTCACCGCGGACCACGAGCAGGGTCCCGTCGAGTCCCGTGACCAGGACCGCTCCGGACGGCAAGCGGACGGCGCTGGTCAGGGTCGCACTGGTCCCGCTGGGAATACGCTCCCAGCTCTCACCCCCGTCCGCGGAACGGAACAGATGGCCCCGCAGCCCGAACAGCAACACCCGGTCGCCGTCGAGCGCGAGCCCGCCGAACCACGAGCCCGCGTAGGGCGAAGGCAGCTCGCGCCAAGTATCGCCCCCGTCGTCGGAGCGGTACGCGACGCCCGCCTCGGCCGCGAGGAAGAGCCGGCCGCCCCCGGCGGGCACCACGGCGTTCAGGTGGAAGTCGTCTTCACTGGCTGCACGCGAGGTCCAGGTCTCGCCCCCGTCCCCGGTCACGAGGAAGTAGCCGTACGCCCCCACCGCGAAGCCGCTCCGCGCGTCGCGAAACCACACGTCGAGGAGGGGGCGCTCCTCTTCCGGGGCGTAGTGCTGCGTCCGCCACGTCCCGCCGCCGTCGTCGGTGCGCAGGATGACCGCATCGTGTCCGACCGCCCATCCGGTGCGTCCGTCGTGCATGTGCACCGCGGTGAGCAGCGCGCGGGTGGGTACACGGGCTTGCCGCCAGCTCCCCCCTTCATCGGTGGAGACCAGTATGTGGCCGCGTTGTCCGACCACCACCAGTCGGCCCTCTGCCTCGGCTCCGTCGAGCAGCAGGGACACGGTCGCAAGGGGCGCCTCGAGCGCACTGTCGTCTTCGGCGCCCGCGGCGGCGTGGAGCCCGGTCCCGACCAGGAGCGCGAGAGCCAGGCAGCACCGCGCGGCGCCGGGCGGGCGACGCGTGGCCCCGCCGCCCGTGCCGGTCACCGGCGCGCCGCGCGACGACGAGGCGGACGGGACGGTCAAAGCGCCCGTCGAGTCTATCGCTTGCCCTCGCGGCGCAGCGCCGCCGGCGTGAAGTCCCGGGACGTCAACCCGGAGTCCCAGGTGCACATCGGGAACTCGTTGTCGAGGCCGAAGGCGAGGTAGCGTCCGGCCTGGAGGTCGAGGTGCACCTCGAGCGTCGGCCAGACGAGAGGCTTCTCGTAGTAGTTGATGATGTGGCCTTCCGAGACCCGCCAGAGCTGGTCGCGGTTGTCGTAGATGTCCGCGAGCAGGATCTGCCAGG
>CAYFYD010000473.1:0-3196 GCA_964347195.1 uncultured Ectothiorhodospiraceae bacterium | reverse complement strand
GGCAGATCGACGGTCCTGCCGGTCCTGCCGCGGGACCCGACGAGCAAAATGAGAACTGCTGGCTCCCGACATTGTCTCTGGCAAAGAGACGAAAAGTCGGCTAAACAGTACGGCGCGCGTATCGGGAGAACTCCGAAGACGTGTCGGAAGCATTCCGGAGATGAGTGCGCCATTGCATGCGGTGTCGCGCCGGAACATCGCCTGCTGGCAGGAACGTCTCGACCTCGCGGCGGCGTTTCGCTGGGCCGCGCGCCTCGACCTGCACGAGGCGGTATCCAACCACTTCAGTCTCGTGGTCGAGGAGGAGGGCCCGCGCTTCCTCATCAATCCGAACCAGGTGCATTTCTCGCGCGTGCGCGCTTCGGACCTCCTGCTGCTCGACGCCAGCGACCCCGACACCCCTTCCCGGCCCGGCGCCCCCGACCCGACGGCCTGGGGGCTGCACGCGACCCTGCACCGCCGCTGCCCTCATGCACGCTGTGCGATGCACGTGCACTCCATCCATGCCACCGTCCTCGCCTGTCTCTCCGACAGCACCCTTCCCCCGATCGACTTCAACACCGCCACCTTCTACGGGCGCTACGCGGTCGACGATCACTTCGGCGGTCTCGCGCTGGAAGAGGAGGGAGAGCGTTGCGCCGGATTGCTCACGGACCCCAAGGTCAAGGTCCTGATCCTGGGCAACCACGGCGTGCTCGTCATCGGAGAGAGCGTCGCCGACACCTTCAACCGCCTCTACTTCTTCGAACGTGCGGCCGAGACCTGTATCCGGGCGTTGCAGACCGGCCGGCCGCTGCGGGTACTCTCGCCCGAGACCGCCGAACGCACCGCCCGGCAGATCGAGACCTATCCCGGACAGGCCGAACGGCACTTCGAGGAGCTGAGAGCCATCCTCGACGAAGAAGGCGACAGCTACTCGAGCTGAGGGCCCCGCACCGGGGCCGGACCGCCCACGACCGGATCGGGGAGCGGCGCCGCGAGCCGCCCGGATCCGAAATGCACCGCGTCCCCGAGACACGGGCGCCCGACCTCGCCGCAGGGTCATTTCATGCTGCGTCTCGACCCGTGCCTCGGGACCGGCGGGAGGGCGCCAATGGACGATTCGGGGCGCTCGGCGACGCGGAATGCCTGCAACCGAGGGGTGAGCTGGGCGCATGAGGGCGCTACCTTGGGGGCACCAACGCCGCCCGCGCCAGCATGAAATCGCCCTGGATCCCGCCGTCTTCCCCCTTGCTGGCCGTGCGCGCGCTCGGCAAGATGCGGTGACCTGCACCGGGGGAACGGTCTCCCGGAGGTCCCCGCGGAGTCGACGGCATCGCTCTCGATGCAGGTGATGCCGCCTCCCTCGCGACCCGTTCCCGGGCCGCCTCTCCGCAGTGCTCGGAATCCAGGAGAAACAGATGACCCACGATGTGCGCCGCAGCGACTTCACCTCCCTCGTGGACCCGGAGGCGCCGGTGCGCGCCGTCGGCTCCGGGTTCGAGTTCACCGAAGGGCCGCTCTGGCATCCCGTCGATCACTACCTGCTCTTCTCCGACATGCCGGGAGACGTACGCCGGCGCTGGGACGAGACGGGAGGCGTGCGCGAGGTCGCGCGTCCCTCCAACAAATGCAACGGCATGACCTACGACGCGGAGCTGAACCTCATCATCTGCGAGCATTCGACGTCGAGCCTGGTGCGCCTGCGCCCCTCGGGCGAACGCGAGATCCTCGCCTCGCACTTCGAGGACAAGGAGCTCAACAGTCCGAACGATGTGTGCGTGCGCTCCGACGGATCCATCTACTTCAGCGATCCGTGGTTCGGGCGGATGCCCGGCTTCGGGGTGGAGCGCCCGCGCGAGCTCGGCTGGCAAGGCGTGTTCCGGGTGTCGCCGTCCGGGGAGCTGCACCTGGTCGTGGACCGGCGCCTCTTCGACCAGCCGAACGGACTCTGCTTCTCCCCCGACGAAAGCAAGCTCTACATCAACGACACCACCCGGGCCCTCATCCGGGTCTTCGACGTGGCCCCGGACGGATCGCTCTCGCGGGGGCGCCTCTTCGCCCAGGGCATCCGTTCCTCGCGAGAGGCGGGCGTCCCGGACGGCATGAAGTGCGACGAGAAGGGCAACATCTGGCTGACCGCACCGGGGGGAATCCGGATCTACGCGCCGGACGGCGCGCAGCTCGGCACCGTGCGCATTCCCGAGATGCCGGCGAACCTGCACTGGGGCGGACCGGAGTGGCGCACCCTGTTCGTGTGCGCGACGACTTCGGTGTACGCGGTCGAGACGAAAGTCGGACCGCACGTGGAGCCCTTCATGCGCCGGGCGGGAGAGGAGCGCCGGAGCGCATTGCGCCGCGCGCGGCCCCGCGCCGGGGCCACCGGCCACCGCGCCGCATCCGCGCCCCGCCCCCGTTCTTCCTCGATCGCGGCCGGGACGCGCTCCGCGGACGCGACGCTCCGAAGCGGACTCACCCTCGACCCCGCGCGCTCCGCCCTGATCATCCAGGACATGCAGCACGACGTCGTCTCCGAGGGAGGAGCCTTCGCCGACAGCGGCTCGCCGCAGCACGCGCGCGAGCAGAACGTCATCGAGAACATTCGCCGCCTCGCCGAACACTGCCGCGCGCGGGGGGTGATGGTGGTGCACGTCCACTTCGTGGTCGAGCCCGGCGCACCGGGCCTCACCCTCAACGCACCGCTCTTCGAAGGGCTCGCCGACGCCAACGCCCTGGTGCGCGGCACCTGGGGCGCCGCGCCGGTCGAGGGCCTGGAGCCCCGGCCGGGCGACCATGTCGTCACCAAGATGCGCATGAGCGCGTGGGAAGGCTCCTCGCTCGAGACCGTGCTCAAGTCGGGGGAGCGCGACATCCTCATCGACACCGGGGCGTGGACCAACATGTCGATCGAGCACACCGCGCGCACCGGCGCCGACAAGGGCTACTTCATGATCGTGCCCGAGGACGCCTGCTCGACGATGAACGCGGACTGGCACGCCGCGAGCATCGGCTTCGCGCTTCAGAACGTCGCCATCGTGACCCGGACCTCCGAGGTGATCGCGGCACTCGGCGCTCGAGCCGGCCCCCCGCCCCAGGGCTGATAGGTTCTCTTGACCGTGTCCAATGAACTCGAGGGGTTGTGTCGATCGCCGAGCGTCTCGGGCGAAGTCGTCGTCAACTGAAGAAAGCGCTTCTGCATCGAGGAGCTACGCTGTCC
>CAYFYD010000472.1:0-3205 GCA_964347195.1 uncultured Ectothiorhodospiraceae bacterium | reverse complement strand
GGACTTCATTTTATGAGATCGAAACCCTGAGATGAGGCGATGGATGCCCGCGCCCCTCCCGGCGCTCCCGCGCCCCCTCCCGTCATTCCCGCGCCACACTCCGTCATTCCCGCGGAAGCGGGAATCCATCTCGGTCAACGAAGTCCGAAGCTCGAGGCTGAGAGTCGGTTTCCAGGAATCTCTCATCCCGGAACGGTGACGGTGACGCTTCGCCGGCCAGCTCGCGCAGGACGTAGTGCAGGATGCCGCCGTGGGCGTAGTAGTCCCACTCCTTCGGGGTGTCGATGCGCACCCGGGCGCGGAAGGTGCACGGCGCCCCGCCGCCGGGCCTGTCCGCGCGCACCTCGACCTCCGTCGCGCCGGGGCCGAGCCCCCGGATGTCGTAGACCTCCGTTCCGCTCAGCCCGAGGGAGCCGGCGTCCTCCCCGTCCCGGAACTGGAGGGGAAGCACCCCCATGCCGACCAGGTTGGATCGGTGGATGCGCTCGAAGCTCCGCACGAGCACCGCCCGCACCCCGAGCAGGCGCACGCCCTTGGCCGCCCAGTCCCGCGACGATCCGCTCCCGTACTCGCCGCCCCCGATGACGAGCAGGGGAGCTCCCTCGGATCGGTAACGCATCGCCGCGTCGTAGATGGACATCTGGTCGCCGCTCGGCTGGTGGCGGGTCCAGCCGCCCTCGGTCCCGGGAGCGAGCCGGTTGCGCAGGCGCACATTGGCGAAGGTGCCGCGCATCATCACCTCGTGGTTGCCCCGCCGGGAGCCGTAGGAGTTGAAGTCCGCCGGTCGCACCCCGTGCGCCACGAGGTACTCGCCGGCCGGGCTGTCAACCTTGATCGCGCCCGCGGGCGAGATGTGGTCGGTCGTGATGCTGTCGCCGAGCAGGGCGAGCACCCGGGCGCCGGCGATGTCCTCCATGGTGCCGGGCGCCCGGCCCATGCCCTCGAAGTAGGGCGGGTGGCGCACGTAGGTCGATGCGTCGTCCCAGGCGAAGTGGTCCGAGTCCGCCACCTCGAGGCTCCGCCAGCGCGCGTCCCCCTCGAAGAGGTCGCGGTAGCTCGCGCGGAACATCCGCGCGTCGATGGTGGCATGCACGGTGGCGTGGACCTCGGTGCTGTCCGGCCAGATGTCGCGGAGGTACACGGGTTCCCCCTTCTCTCCGGAACCGAGCGGGTCCCGGTAGGGGTCGACGTCGACCCTCCCTGCCAGCGCGTAGGCCACCACGAGAGGGGGTGAGGCGAGGAAGTTCATCCGCACCTCGGGGTGCACGCGGCCCTCGAAGTTGCGGTTGCCGGAGAGCACCGAGCACGCGATGAGGTCGCCCTCGTCGAGCGCCGCGCCGACTTCGTCCGGCAGGGGCCCGGAGTTGCCGATGCAGGTGGTGCAGCCATAGCCGACGAGGTGGAAGCCGAGCGCCTCGAGGTCTTCCATCAGCCCCGCCTTGCGCAGGTACTCGCTCACCACCATCGAGCCCGGGGCGAGGCTCGTCTT
Organism: uncultured Ectothiorhodospiraceae bacterium; assembly: GCA_964347195.1. GTDB lineage: Bacteria > Pseudomonadota > Gammaproteobacteria > HK1 > HK1 > JAJEAD01. Next base: position 1,716 of record CAYFYD010000472.1, on the reverse strand, counting down.
CACCCAGGGCGGGACCCGCAGGCCCCGCGCCCGGGCGTTGCGGGCGAGGAGGCCGGCTCCGATCATGACCGCGGGGTTGGAGGTGTTGGTGCAGGAGGTGATCGCCGCGATCACCACCGCTCCGTCGGCCAGGGAATAGCGGGTGCCGTTGCGCTCCACCGCGACCTCGCCCCTCGCCCCGGGGCGGCGCGCGGCGCGCTCGTCCCGGTATCGCCCGAGCTCGCGGTCGATCGCGTCCTTCGCCTGGTCGAGGGCGATGCGGTCCTGGGGGCGCCTCGGGCCGGCGATGCACGGCACCACGTCGCCCATGTCGAGGTGGAGCAGGTCGCTGTATCGCGCGGGCGCCGCGTCCGCTTCCGCGAAGAGCCCCTGCGCCCGGGCGTAGGTCTCGACCAGCGCCACCTGTGCCGGCGGCCGGCCGCTCTCCTCGAGATAGCGCAGGCACTCGGCGTCGACGGGGAAGATGCCGCAGGTCGCCCCGTACTCCGGCGCCATGTTGGCGATGGTGGCCCGGTCGGCGAGGGGGAGCCGGGAGAGCCCTTCGCCGAAGAACTCGACGAACTTGCCGACCACGCCCTTCGCGCGCAGCATCTGCACCACCGTCAGCACCAGGTCGGTGGCGGTGGCGCCTTCCGGGAGGCGGCCGGAGAGGCGGAAGCCGACGACCTGCGGGATCAGCATCGTGATCGCCTGACCGAGCATCGCCGCTTCCGCCTCGATGCCGCCGACCCCCCAGCCGAGCACCCCGAGCCCGTTGATCATGGTGGTGTGCGAGTCGGTGCCGACGACGGTGTCGGGAAAGGCGCGCGGGTGGCCGTTGCGCTCCTCCTCGAACACGACGCGCGCGAGGTACTCGAGGTTCACTTGGTGAACGATGCCGGTGTCGGGCGGCACCACCTTGAAGTCCCGGAACGCCTTCTGTCCCCAACGCAGGAAGGCGTAGCGTTCACGGTTGCGTGCGAACTCGATCTCGGCGTTCGCGGCGAGCGCGCCGGGACGGCCGAAGGCGTCGACCTGCACGGAGTGGTCGATGACCAGCTCCGCCGGCGACAGGGGGTTGATCCGGCCCGGGTCTCCGCCGAGCGCGCGCATCGCGTCGCGCATCGCGGCGAGGTCCACGATCGCGGGGACCCCGGTGAAGTCCTGGAGGATCACCCGGGACGGGGTGAACGCGATCTCGGTCGCGGGGTCCGCGGCGGGGTCCCATTCCGCGAGCGCCGCGATGTCGTCGCGGGTGACCGTGACTCCGTCTTCGTGGCGCAGCAGGTTCTCGAGCAGGACCTTCAGCGAGTAGGGCAGGCGGGAGACCGCGTAGCCGCGCTCGAGCGCGGGCAGGCCGAAGATCTCGTAGCGGCGCTCCCCCGCGTCGAGGGAGGTGCGGGCGTTGAAGCTGTCGTGCATGGGGGCCTCGGGGTCGGGGCGGCAAGCGGCCCCGGTGTCGGTCAGAGGGGAGGAACGCCGTCGCGGGCCGGCGCCACATCGGCGCCACATCGGCGTCACAACATATAAATTACATTACAAATAAATCATAAATCATTGTAAAATTTTTCTATTGACGCGGATGTTCGCCGTCTAGATGTGGATGGCGCGCCCGTCCGCCGCCAGCGCGGCCTCGTGCAGGCTCTCCGACCGGGTGGGGTGGGCGTGGACGATGCGGGCGAGGTCTTCGGTGCTCGCGTGGAAGGCCATCGCGGTCACCGCCTCCGCGATCAGCTC
>CAYFYD010000471.1:0-3222 GCA_964347195.1 uncultured Ectothiorhodospiraceae bacterium | reverse complement strand
CCAATCCCGAAGCTCGGAGTCTGAAGCCGTCAAGCCGACTTTTGAAGAGCCCTGAGCCGGGCCGGCGGGAAGGTGCGCGGCCGCAGCGATGCCCGTACCATTCCCGGCTTCGTCCGCGGCCGCCGCGCCGTCCAACCATCCGCGGCCGCCGCGCCGTCAAAGCAGAGGGAGAACCATGAAGGAAGTGCTCATCACCGGTGCGGCCGGGCTCATCGGGACCGGCCTGCGAGAGAACTTCAAGGGGCGCTACCGGCTGCGCCTGAGCGACATCCGGCCCATCGAGGACCTGGCGGAAGGAGAGACCTTTGTCGCCGCCGACCTCGCGGACTTCGACGCGGTGCGCGCGGCGCTCGACGGGGCGGAGGCGGTGGTGCACCTCGGCGGGATCGCGAGCGAGGGGACCTGGGACGACATCCTGAGCGCCAACATCGTGGGCACCTACAACGTCATGGAGGCGGCCCGGCAGACCGGGGCGAGACGGGTGATCTACGCGAGCAGCGTGCACGCGATCGGCTTCTATCCGCGCCGCCGGACCATCGGCGTCGACGTCACGGTGCGCCCGGACAGCCGCTATGGGGTGAGCAAGGCCTTCGGGGAGTCGATCGGCGCCCTCTACGCGGACAAGTACGGGCTCGAGGTCATGGCGGTGCGCATCGGCAACGCCTTTCCCGAGCCCATCGACGAGCGGCGTCTGAGCATCTGGACGAGCCACGCCGACCTCGCCCAGCTCATCGGCATCGGGATCGACCACCCCGACCTCCACTACGAGATCGTCTACGGCGTCTCGGGAAACACCCGGACCTGGTGGGACAACTCGAACGCCGAGCGCCTGGGCTACCGGCCGAAGGACAATGCGGAGGACTGGGCGGAGGAGGTGATGGCCAAGGCGCCGCAGGACCCGGACTCGGCGGGCGCGCAGGTGCAGGGCGGGGACTTCGCCTTCCTGGAGAGCGGCGGCGGGTCACCGCCCTCCGACGACGAGTAGCACCGCAAGCGCCTCGCTGCACACCGGCGTTCGACTCGCGAACGGGAAACGCGCCCACCGGGATCGGGCGTCCTCCGGGCGGGATGGCGTCACTCCGGGGATCGCGGCTCGATTCCCTCATGTACCGTTCATGTTGACATGTTGATAGCATGAGAGCATCCTTCTCGCATGTCCAGGATGCTCCAGATCCGCAACGTCCCCGATGACGTTCACCGCCGGCTCGAGTCCCGTGCAGCCCTTGCCGGCATGTCCATGTCGGAGTACGTACTCCGCGAGATCGCGCAGTCACTGTCCCGCCCTACGCGCGAGGAGGTCTTTGCCCGGATTGCCGAGCTGCCCCCCATAGAGCTCGATCCACCGTCTGCCGAAGCTCTGCGGGAAGAGCGGGGACGACGCTGAACGTGATGTGACGGTCGTTCTCGACGCATCGGTGGTGCTCGAGCTCGTGCTCGGTACGGGGATCGGTACGAGCGTTCGCCGGCGCCTCTCCGATCTCCGCATCTCCCTGCCCAGCCCCGAGCTGGTCGACCTGGAAGTGCTCAACGTGCTGAGGCGCTACGCGAATGCGGGCACGGTGGCGCCGGCTCGTGCGGCGGCGGCTCTGGGCAGGTTGAACGAGCTCGATCTCCGGCGACATCGACATGGGCCGATGCGCGAACGGATCTGGGCGTGGCGGGCAAGCCTGAGCGCATACGACGCCGCGTACGTGGCGCTCGCGGAGATCATCGACGCGCCCCTCCTGACTACGGACGCCCGTCTGGCGGGAGCACCGGGCATCAGGATTCCGGTTGAAGTGTTCGCTCCCGAGAGGAGACACTGACCTTGGGCGAGCCCGGCTCGCGGTGCACGAACGGGGGCGATTGGCCGGCGCCGGACAGCGCCTGGAGTGCGACCCGACACCGCGGCTCCGGCTCTCCGGAGCGGGCGCCCGGAATCCGGCTCACACCTCCGGGGGCAGGGCCCGGCGCAGCACGCGGGCGGCGTGCGCGGCCTCGCGACCCGCGCCGTCGCGGATCTGTTGCCGGCAGGAGATGCCGTCGGCCACGATGAGGGCGTCCCCCGGGGCGCTGCGCAGCGCGGGCAGGAGGGAGAGCTCCCCCATCTTCATCGAGACCTCGTAGGTTCCGGCGTCGTAACCGAAGGCGCCCGCCATGCCGCAGCAGCTCGATTCGACCGCTTCGACCGGAAGGTCCGGCACCAGGCGCAGCACGTCCAGCGTCGCCGGGAACGCGCCGAATGCCTTCTGGTGGCAGTGGCCGTGGACCAGCGCCCGCGGCGCCTCGAGCGGGCGCAAGGGCAGGCGCAGGCGGCCCTCCGCCGACTCCGCGGCGAGAAACTCCTCGAGCAGCAGCGCCCGGCCGGCAAGGGCCCGCGTCTCTTCGCCGGGCAGGACCGCCAAGTACTCGTCGCGCAGGGTGAACAGGCAGGAGGGCTCGAGCCCCAGGATCGGCACGCCGCGGCGGACGAACCCGGCCATCGCATCGAGCACGCGGCGCGCTTCCCGGCGGGCCTCGTCGACCAGGCCGGCCGCGAGGAAGGTGCGGCCACAGCACAGCGGGCGTCCGCCCCCGGTCGCGCCCGGCAGGTGGACGCGGTAGCCGGCCGCGGTCAGCACCGCGAGGGCGTCGTCCACCGTCTCCCGCTCGAACCAGCGGTGGAAGGTGTCGGCGAAGAGTACCACCTCGGGTCCGCCGGACCGACCCGCGACCCGCTCTCCGCCCGGAAAGGGATCGCTCCGCCATGAGGGCAGGGGGCGCCGGGCGCTGAACCCGAGCAGGCGCTCGCCGAGCAGCGCCGCGCCCGGGAGTCGATCGCGCAGGTTGAGCAGCGCCGGCATGCGCGCGGCCAGGGGCGCGTAGCGGGGGAGCCAGGCGACGAGGCGATCGTGCAGGCGCAGGCCGCGGCTCCGGGCGCGCTGGTGCTGCACCTCGATCTTCATGCGCGCCATGTCGACCCCGGCCGGACACTCGCGCCTGCAGGCCTTGCATCCCACGCAGAGGCGCATCGTCTCGGCCATGGCGTCGGAGGTGAGCGCGTCCGGGCCGAGCTGACCGGAGAGCGCGAGGCGCAGGGTGTTGGCCCGGCCGCGGGTGAGGTCCTGCTCCTCGCGGGTGGCCCGGAAGGAGGGGCACATCACGCCGGCGCCGAGCGCGCGGCAGGCGCCGTTGTTGTTGCACATCTCCACCGCGCCGGCGAAGCCGCCCCAGGGCGACCAGTCCAGCGCGGTCTCGAGCGGC
>CAYFYD010000470.1:0-3242 GCA_964347195.1 uncultured Ectothiorhodospiraceae bacterium | reverse complement strand
GACGAGGCTGTGGAAGGCGGCCACGAGCTGCGGCATCGCGGTCATCGCGATGCGCAGCGCGACGACCGCACCGATGGCGCCGCCGATCCCCGCCGCGAGCGCGATCAGCCCGAAGGTGAGGCCGTCGGCGATGCCCGACACCCAGAGGGTGGTGAGCACCGCGAGTGCCATGCCCGCCATTCCGAACACGTTGCCGCGGGGCGCGGACTCCGGCGAGGAGAGCCCGCGCAGGGCGAGGATGAAGAGCACCCCGCAGACGAGGTACGCGATCGCGGCGATCCCGGCGGCCACCGCGGCGACCTAGCGCTTCTTCCGGTACATCGAGAGCATCCGGTGGGTCACCAGAAACCCGCCGACGATGTTGACCGAGGCGAGCATGACGGCCACGAAGCCGAGCGCCTTGGAGAGCACGCCCGATCCCCCCTCGCCGTCGAGCGGCGCCGACACCGCGAGCAGCGCGCCGACCACGATCACCGACGATATGGCGTTGGTCACGGACATGAGGGGCGTGTGCAGGGCCGGCGTCACGCTCCAGACGACGTAGTAACCGACGAAGATCGCGAGCACGAAGATCGAGATCCGGAACACGAAGGGGTCGACCTGGGTCAGCTCGCTCATCGTTCGCCTCCGCTCGGCAACAGGATCGGATGGACCAGGACGCCGTCGCGGGTGAGCGCGGTCCCGGCGAGGATCTCGTCGTCCCAGTCGAGCGCGAGCTCCCCCCGCCCCGACCCGGACATCGCGGAGAGGAAGCTCACCAGGTTCCGTGCATACATGGCCGATGCGTCGGCCGGCACCCGGCACGCCATGCGGGTGGGGCCGATGACCCTGACCCCGGCATGCACGACGACCTCGTCCGGGCGGGAGACCTCGCAGTTCCCGCCCTGCTCGGTCGCGAGGTCCACCACTACCGAGCCCGGCCGCATGCTCTCCACCATCGCCGCCGTCAGGAGGCGCGGCGCCGGGCGTCCGGGCACGAGGGCGGTGGTGATCACGATGTCCTGCCGCGCGACGTGTTGCGCCATCAGCGCGCTCTGGCGCCGGCGCTGAGCCTCGCTCATCTCCCGGGCGTAGCCGCCCGCGCTCTCCCCGGCCTCGCCGCTCTGCGCCGCCACGAACTCCGCCCCCAGGCTCTCGACCTGCTCCTTGACCGCCGCGCGCACGTCGGTCGCGCTCACCACCGCCCCGAGGCGCCGTCCCGTCGCGATCGCCTGGAGCCCCGCCACGCCCGCCCCGATCACGAAGAGCCTCGCGGGGGCGATGGTGCCCGCCGCGGTCATCATCATCGGCATCGCCCGGGGCAGGTGCGCGGCCGCCTCGATCACCGCCCGGTAGCCGGCGAGGTTGGACTGCGAGGAGAGGGCGTCCATCGACTGCGCCCGGCTGATGCGCGGCATGAGCTCCATCGCCACCGCGCTCACCCCGCGTCGCGCCAGCGCTTCGATGCCGGGCCGGTCTCGGTAGGGGTCCAGCATCCCGATGAGCAGGCTGCCGACTTCCAGGAACGCCGCCACCTCCGGATCGGGCCGTCCCACCGCGAGCAGCGCCCCGGCCCCGCGCAGGGTGTCCGCCGCGCCGGCCAGGACCTCCGCGCCCGCGTGCCGGTACTGCTCGTCGTCGTGTCCCGCGCAGCGGCCCGCCCCCGACTCCACGCCGACGGAAAAGCCGAGCCTGCGCAGGCGCCCGACCGAGTCCGGGGTCGCCGCCACGCGGGTCTCGCGCGGGTCGCGCTCGCGCGCCACCGCGATCTTCATCCCCTCGCCTCCATGCCTGATCCGAATCCGCTCCCGCTACCTGGGGCCTGCGCTCAGGGGCGACGCGGCGCGTAGTGGGAAGCGACGTATTCGTCCACCAGGCGGTGGAAGTCCTCCGCGATGCCCTCGCCGCGCAGGGTCACCGTCTTCCTCCCGTCCACGAAGACCGGTGCGGCCGGCGACTCCCCGGTGCCGGGCAGGCTGATGCCGATGTTGGCGTGCCGGCTCTCCCCGGGACCGTTGACCACACAGCCCATCACCGCCACCGACATCGTCTCCACCCCCCGATAGCGCTCCCGCCACTCCGGCATCTTCTCGCGCAGGTGGTCCTGGACGCTGCCGGCGAGCTCCTGGAAGAAGGTGCTGGTGGTGCGCCCGCAGCCCGGACACGCGGTCACGAGGGGGGTGAAGGCGCGCAGCCCCATCGTCTGCAGGAGCTCCTGGGCGACGACCACCTCCCGGGTGCGTTCGCCGTCCGGCTCCGGGGTGAGCGACACCCGCACGGTGTCGCCGATCCCGCGCTGGAGGAGCACCCCCATCGCGGCGGCGGAGGCCACGATGCCCTTCGACCCCATGCCCGCTTCGGTGAGGCCGAGGTGCAGGGCGTAGTCACAACGCCGGGCGAGCTCCTCGTACACCGCGATGAGGTCCTGGACCGCGCTCACCTTGCAGGAGAGCACGATGCGCTCGCGCGCGCGCCCGCGCTCTTCGGCGAAAGCGGCGCTGTCGAGCGCGGAGCGGATGAGCGCCTCCCGGGTCACCGCCTGCCCGTCCAGGGGCCTCGTCCGGCGCGCGTTCTCGTCCATCAGCCGGGTGAGCAGGGCCGTGTCCAGGCTCCCCCAGTTCACCCCGATCCGCACCGGCTTGCCGTGGAGGAGCGCGGTCTCGATCACGGTGGCGAAGTGCGCGTCCTTCCTGCGCCCGAAGCCCACGTTGCCGGGGTTGATGCGGTACTTGTCGAGCGCGCGCGCGCAGTCGGGATACGCAACGAGCAGCCGGTGCCCGTTGTAGTGAAAGTCCCCGACCAGCGGTACCCGGCACCTCGCCGACTCGAGACGTTCCCGGATCCCGGGCACCGCGGCCGCCGCCTGCGGGGTGTTGACGCTGATGCGCACCAGCTCCGACCCCGCCCGGGCCAGTGCCTCCACCTGCGCCGCGGTGCCGGCCGCGTCCGCGGTGTCGGTATTGGTCATCGACTGCACCACGATCGGCGCGTCGCCTCCGATCGTCACCGAGCCCACCCGCACCGGAACACTCGGTCTTCGCGTCACCGTCATCGCCGTCCGTACCGCCTCCTCTGTATCGACCGGGGGGCGCGAGTCTAACTCGAAGCCGATGCCCATATCTCGACCCCGGCCGGGGAGCCCCTCGTTCCCCGCCCCGGGCGGGCCCGTGTCCCGGTGGCTCCCGGAAACGACGATCACCTCATCGGTGCCCCGGAGGGGCCCGGCCCAGGTCGAGAAAACCGCGTCGGGGTCCCGCTCCCGA
>CAYFYD010000469.1:0-3247 GCA_964347195.1 uncultured Ectothiorhodospiraceae bacterium | reverse complement strand
CCGGCGAGCGGGCGAGCCACGGATGGCTTGCCCGGCCTGCAAGCGAAGCAGGGACTGCGTAGCGAAACAGGTAGTGGTGACCCTGTCGAAGTGGCTCGAGTGAGTACACCCGCCCACCGCAGGGGGGATCGGCGTCCGCAACAGGAGGTCGGTGAGCTCCGCGGGCCAAGGGCGCCGCGACGGCGCGGGCGGAATCGGGATGTGGAATCAACCCAGACGGTACTGTTGCAGCTTCTTGCGCAAGGTACCACGGTTGATCCCGAGCATCTGCGCCGCCTTGGTGCGGCTGCCGCCGCTCTGCGCGAGCACCGCCTCGAACAGGGGCTCCTCCACCTCGCGCATCACGAGCGAGAAGAGATCGCAGCACTCGTGGCCGTCCAGCGCCTCGAAGTAGCGCCGCAGCGCATCACTCACGCAGCCCCTGAGCCCCACACCGTCGTTTGCCGTGGCGGTGGCGCGCACATCCCCGACCGGCAGCGGCGCCTTCGACACTGGTCCGCCCGCCGGCGCTCTCACCCGCGCGCCTTGGCCTGACCGCGCCGCCTCTCGCGGCCAACGAAACCGAGAAACGAAGCTCGACTCACCATCATCCCTGCCCGTCCGTCTCCGCAGACTGCATAGGTGGGACAACTTCCCGCCCGAGGCCATCTTAACCCGACCGCCGCGACCCGGCTTCAATGGCCTCTAAGCCATTGATTGTGGGTCACCGGGGGCCGAGGGCCGGCGCGGCGCCGGAATCCGTGCCGGCCGGACACCGCCGCCGCCGGCGCCCCACTCATGCCCGGACCGTACTCCCGACCGCCCTCCCCGCGACCCGCCCGCGCGCTAGATCGCGAGCTTGCGTTCCAGGAAGTGGATGTCGACCCCGCCTTCCTGGAACGCGGGGTCCCGGCAGACCTCCTGGTGGAGGGGGATGTTGGTGGCGATCCCGTCGATGACGATCTCGTCGAGCGCAGTGCACATGCGCGCAAGGGCGGACGCGCGGTCGTCGCCGTGCGCGATGAGCTTCCCGATCATCGAGTCGTAGAAGGGGGGCACTTCATATCCGTTGTAGACATGGCTGTCGAGCCGGATGCCCGGCCCGCCGGGAGGGTGAAAGAGCGTGATCCGGCCGGGCGAAGGCATGAAGTTGCGCGGGTCCTCGGCGTTGAGGCGGCACTCCACCGCATGGCCGCGAATCGCAACCTCGTCCTGAGTGAAGGCCAGCCTCTCGCCCGCCGCGACCCTGAGCTGCGCCTTCACCAGATCGATGCCCGTTACCATTTCGGTCACCGGATGCTCGACCTGGATGCGCGTGTTCATCTCGATGAAATGGAACTCGCCCTTCTCGTAGAGGAACTCGAAGGTGCCTGCCCCCCGATAGGCGATGTCCTCGCAGGCACGCACGCAGCGCGCCCCGATGTCGCGCCGCTGCTTCGCAGTGATGCCGGGGGCGGGGGCCTCCTCGATCACTTTCTGATGGCGCCGCTGAACGGAGCAGTCGCGCTCGCCGAGCGAGACCACATTGCCGTGGGCGTCGGCGAGGACCTGGACCTCCACGTGCCGGGGACGCTCCAGGTACTTCTCCAGATACAGACGATCGTCGCCGAATGCGGCGCGGGCCTCGGCCCGAGTGACGGAGATCGCGCGTTCGAGCTCCGCTTCGCTGCGCACCACCCGCATCCCGCGACCGCCCCCCCCGCCCACCGCCTTGACGATGACGGGGTAGCCGATCCGGCGGGCCACCCGCCGGGTCTCCGCGATCTCGTCTCCGAGCACCCCGCCGGAGCCGGGGAGGCAGGGCACGCCCGCCGCCTGCATGCACGCGATCGCCTCCAGCTTGTCTCCCATGAGACGGATGGTCTCCGGCCGCGGGCCGACGAAGTGGAAGCCGCTCTGCTCCACGCGCTCGGCGAAGTCCGCGTTCTCGGCAAGAAAACCGTAGCCGGGGTGGACCGCCGCGGCATCGGTGACCTCGGCCGCACTCACCACCGCCGGGATGTTCAGGTAGCTGTCGGCCGCGAGCGGCGGCCCGATGCACACCGATTCGTCGGCGAGGCGAACGTGCTTCAGGTCCCGATCGGCGGAAGAGTGCACCGCCACCGTCTTGATCCCGAGCTCCCGGCACGCGCGCAGCACGCGAAGCGCGATCTCTCCCCGGTTTGCGATGACGACCTTGTCGAGCATCCCGGTCTCAAGTATCGAGATCGACGACGAAGAGCGGCTGGCCGTATTCGACGGGCTGACCATTCTCCACCAGCACCGCGGTGACCGCACCGGCGCAGTCCGCCTCCACGTGGTTGAGGATCTTCATCGCCTCGATGATGCACAGGGTATCGCCGACCTCGATGTGCTGGCCCACGCTCACGAAGGGGCGCGAGCCCGGGGAAGAAGCGGCGAAGAAGGTGCCCACCATCGGCGAGGTCACGGTGTGGCCCGTCATCTCCGGCTCCGGGGCGGGAAGCGCTTCCGGGGCCGGAGGGTCGGCCTGGGGCGGGTGAATGCCGGGAGCAGCGGGAAGGACAGCGTATGGGAGCCCGGCTCCCGGCGCCGCGAGCAGCGGGGAGTTGCGTCTGATCCGCACCGACTCCTCGCCTTCATGGATCTCGATCTCGTCGACTTCGGACTGCTCCAGCAGCTCGATGAGCTTCTTGATCTTGCGGATGTCCATCCCGTGGTCAGGCGAGCCGGGCGGCCGCGGCGCGGTAGGCGAGCTCGTAACCCTGCGGCCCGAACCCGATGATCACCCCGAGCGCGAGGTCGGAGAAGTAGGACCGGTGTCGAAAAGGCTCGCGCCGGTGCACATTGGAGAGGTGGACTTCGATGAAGGGGATCGCCACCGCGGCGAGCGCATCGCGAAGCGCGATGCTGGTATGGGTGAAGGCAGCGGGGTTGACGAGGATGAACGCGACTCCGTCCTCGGACGCACGCTGGACCCGGGCAACCAGCTCGTGCTCGGCATTGCTCTGAAAGCAGCTCAGCCGATGACCGTCTTCGGCCGCGAGCGCCCCCACGCGGGCCTCTATCTCGGCGAGACCCGCCGCCCCGTAGTGTTCGGGCTCGCGCGTCCCGAGCAGGTTCAGGTTGGGACCGTTCAGAAGCAGTATGTGGGCCATGAACGTATCGGTTTTTCGTACAAAGGCCGAAGTTCGCTGCCGTTATCCGCAAGATACTACCTTTTCCCCGCTCCCCCGGTCTACGGCGCCCCTCACCCAGCAGCAATTCTCATTTTGGCGCCTGACTTCACCCTGAGCCGCAAGCCGTCTTC
>CAYFYD010000468.1:0-3263 GCA_964347195.1 uncultured Ectothiorhodospiraceae bacterium | reverse complement strand
GCCTGCATGGTGAGGTGGTTGTGGAAGGCCTTGAGGTGCTTGGGCTCCGGGTGGTACTGGTTGGTGTCGGGGGTGTTGTAGCCGACCATCATCAGCTCCATGCCCTGGAGGCTCATGACCCGGTAGGTCTCGGGCCAGCGCCGGTCGTTGCAGATGCACATTCCCACCACTCGTCCGAAGAGGCGCCACACCGGGAAGCCGAGATTGCCGACCTCGAAGTAGCGCTTCTCGAGGTGCTGGAAGTCGAGGGCGGGGCGGTGGTCGTCGTGACCGGGAAGATGCACCTTGCGGTACTTGCCCACGATGTCGCCGTCGGGGCCGACCAGGACCGCGGTGTTGTAGTGGTGCAGCCGTCCTTCTTCTTCGATCAGCTCCGCGTAGCCGAGGTAGAAGGCCACCCCCAGCCTCTTCGCCTCGTCGAAGAGAGGCCGGGTCTGCGCACCCGGCATCTCCCGTTCGAAGAAGCGGTCCGCCTCCGCCGCGTCGTACCACCAGTAGCGGGGGAAGAAGGTGGTGAGCGCGAGCTCGGGGAAGACCACCAGCCGGCAGCCCGCCCCGTGCGCCTCGCGCAGCATCTCCACCAGCCGCTTCACTACCGATGCGCGGTCGTCGGCGAGGTGGACGGGGCCGAGCTGGGCCGCCGCGCTACGCAGAATACGTGTCATGTCGTCGTCGCTCCTCCAAACCCGTATTGTCGCTCCTCCAAACCCGTATTGCTCTATCCGAGCTTCGTGAGCTGCGGGCGTCGAGACGCCCTGGAAAGCGGGCGCACGGACGCAGAGACACTGAAGGCCTGGTAGTAACCATGTCGAAGTGGCTCGAGGGAGTACGCCCGTTCACCGTGAGTGGACCGGCGTCCGCAACAGGAGCTTGGGTAGAGCAATGCGGGTCGAGCCTCAGCCGCGGAGATCGGCGTTCCAGTTGCGCGCGGGGTCGAGCTCGGGGACGGTCCGACCGAGGGGCCGTGCCCGCTCCGGGGGCGCGCAGGGCAGGAACTCGCCGCTGCCCCGCTCCGCCTCGAGGGTGCCGTTCTCGACCACCACCCGGCCGCGACTCAGCACCGTCTCCGGCCAGCCGCGAACCACGCGCCCTTCGTAAGGGGTGTAGCCGGTATTGTCGTGCAGCATGTGTGCGCCGACCCGCACCTCCCGCTCCGGGTCCCAGACCGCGATGTCCGCGTCCGCCCCGACCACGATGCTGCCCTTTCGCGGGTAGAGCCCGTAGAGCTTCGCGGCATTGGTCGCGGTCAGGGCGACGAAGCGGTTGAGGTCGATCCGCCCCCGGCCCACTCCCTCCGAGAAGAGGAGCGGCAGGCGCAACTCGATGCCCGGCACCCCGTTCGCGATGTCCTTGAATGCGGCGTTCGGGCCCTTCGCGAGCTTGCCGCTCGCATCGAAACGGTAGGGGGCGTGGTCGGACGAGAAGACATCGAAGGTCCCGTCCTCCAGGCCGCGCCATACCGCCGCCTGCGCCGCCTCGTCCCGGGGCGGGGGGCTGCAGCAGTACATCGCCCCTTCCATGCCCTCCCGGTCGAGGTCTTCCGCGGTGAGGAAGAGGTACTGGGGACAGGTTTCGCCGTAAATCGCCAAGCCCCGTCCGCGCGCGTCGCGGATGGCGTCGATCGCCTCGCGGGCGGACACGTGCACGATGAGCAGAGGCACGTCGATGAGCGCGGCGAGGTCGATGGCGCGGCTCGTCGCTTCGCCCTCGGCGATGCGGGGATGGCTCACCGCGTGGTAGCGGGGCAGGCGGTGCCCGCGATCGAGCAGGCGCCGGCTGAACCAGCGGATGACGTCGTGGTTCTCCGCGTGCACCATCACCATCGCCTGCTCGCGCCGTGCGACGTCGAGGACGTCGAGCATCTGAAAGTCGTCGAGGCGCAGGAGCTCGTAGGTCATGTACACCTTGAACGAGGTGTAGCCGTCGCGGATCAGGGCGGGAAGCTCCTGGCCGAGCACCTGCTCGGTGGGGTCGGAGATGATGAGGTGGAAGGCGTAGTCCAGGACTGCTTTCGGGCCGGCGCGGGCGTGGTAGTCCTCGACCACTTCACGCAACGACTGTCCCCGGTGCTGGGCGGCGAAGGGGATGATGGTGGTGGTGCCTCCGAAGGCGGCGGAGACGGTGCCCGAATGGAAGTCGTCGGCGCACATCACCCCGAACGAGGACTGCTGCTCGATGTGGCAGTGGCTGTCGATGCCTCCGGGCAACACCAGCCGGTTCCGCGCGTCGATCTCGCGCTTCGCCCGCGGCAGCTCCCGTGCGAGCGCCACGATGCTCCCGTCCCGCACCCCGACGTCGCAGTCCATGGTGTCGCTCGCGCTCACCACGGTGCCGTTGCGCACCACGAGATCGAGTGTGTCCATGCGCGTACCCCCGCCGTTGCGGGGGATGATAGCGGAGTCCGCGCGACGGGGCGCGTCGACGCCTCCGGTCATCCCGATGCCGGGGGCCGCCACTCGTCCTTGAGGCGTTCGTAATGGAGGGCCAGCCACTGCAATGCAATGATGGTCTTGCCGTTGACGATCCGGCCCTCGTTCAGCATCGAGAGGGCCTGGTCGACGGGTATCACGTGCACCTTGATGTCCTCGCCTTCGGCCTCGAGCCCGTGCACGCCGCCGAGGCCGCGGGAGTCGGTCCGGCCGCAGTACAGGTTCACGACCTCCGTGAGCGCACCGGGGCTCGACAGATAGCGGGCGATCGGAATCAGCGCGGTGACGGTGCAGCCGGCTTCCTCCTCCGCTTCGCGGCGGCAGACCTCTTCGGGACTCTCCCCGGCATCGATGATCCCGGCGACGCCTTCGAGCAGCCAGGGATCCCATCCCACCACGTAGGGCCCGACGCGGAACTGCTCGATGAGCACGACCCGGTCCCGGTCCGGGTCCACGGGGAGCACGCCCGCGACGTGCCCGCGCTCGCAGACCTCTCTGTCCACCTCCCGGCTCATCCCTCCGTCGTGGAGACGATGGCGCAAGCGGTAGCGGTCGACACGGAAGTACCCGTCGAAAGCGGTGCTGCGCTCGATGAGCTGGACGTCCGGGTGCTTCACGGGCGGAGGGAGAGGGGCCGGGGGCCGGGAGTGCGCACGATAGCGCGTCGGGCCGCGCCGATCACGGCGCGGGCCTGTTCGACGAGGGCCGGCCGCTCGTCCCCGCCCGGATGGGCGGCACCGGCTCATGCCTCGCGAGCTTCGGGATTCGTTGACTGGAGTGGATTGCCCCGGGCGCGCGAATGACCGGCGGGGGCACGGGAGCGGCGGGAGAGCT
>CAYFYD010000467.1:0-3269 GCA_964347195.1 uncultured Ectothiorhodospiraceae bacterium | reverse complement strand
CATCTTACATGACCGGCGGGGGGTGCGGGTCGCCCCGATCATGGGCGTTTTGAAGGGCCCTGTTCGCCTCCGGGGGACTCGCAATTCCGGCCCTTCGATGGCAGTCTGAACGTGCCATGAGGAAGCGCATCTTCACCGCCGGGTTCGGGCACGAGTCGAACTCCTTCTCGCCCTTGCCGACCGGCATGCACAGCTTTCGCGAGGGCCTGCTCTGGCGCCCCGGCGATGCGCCGCTCGCCTACCGGGGCATGGAGACCGGACCCCGCGATGCGGCCCGGTCGCTGGTGCGTGCGGACGCCGGCTGGGAGCTCGTGGAAGGCACTCTCGCCTACGCCACCCCCTCGGCGCCCCTGACCCGCGCCGTCTACGAGACCCTGCGCGACGAGATCCTCGATCAGATGAAAGCCGCGCTGCCCCTCGATGCGGTGGCGCTCTCCCTGCACGGTGCGATGCTCGCCGACGGCTACCCGGACTGCGAGGGCGACCTCCTCGCCCGGGCCCGGAGCGTGGTCGGTCCGGGTACCGCGCTGGGCGCGGAGCTGGACCTGCACTGCCACGTCTCGCCCGCGATGATCGGAGCGGCGGACCTGCTGGTCGCCTTCAAGGAGTATCCCCACTCGGACTACGCGGCGCGGGGAGAGGAGCTGGTCGCGCTGCTGGCGCGCTGCGCCCGGGGCGAGGTCCGGCCGCACACGGCGGTCTTCGATTGCCGCCAGATCGCGCTCTACCACACGCCGGTGCCTCCGATGCGCGGCTTCGTGGACCGCATGCAAGCGCTCGAAGGGGAGACCGGGATCCTGTCGGTCTCCGCCGCGCACGGCTTCCCGTGGGGGGACACGCCCCACCTCGGCACCAAGGTGCTGGTGATCACCGACGGGCGGCCGGAACGCGGGGCGGAGCTCGCCGCCTCCCTCGGGGCGGAGCTGCGAGGCTTGCGGGGGCGCGCCACCTCGCCCCACCTCTCGCTCGAGGAAGGACTCGCGCGCGCCGCGGCGGCGCCCGAGGGGCCGGTAGTCCTCGCCGACACCGGCGACAACTCGGGCGGCGGAGCGGCAAACGATTCGACCTTCGTGGCCCGCGCGCTCCTCGATGCCGGCCTGGCCGACGCCGCCATCGGACCGCTCTGGGACCCGGTCTCGGTGGACATGTGCCGGTCCGCGGGGGTGGGCGCCCGGCTCGCGCTCCGCATCGGGGGCAAGGTCGGCCCGCAGTCGGGCCCGCCGCTCGACCTCGAGGTGGAGGTGGTCGGGCTCTCGGAGAACGCGCATCAGACCTTCGCGGGCGCGCCTTCGCCGCTCGGCAACGTCGCCGGGGTGCGCAGCGCCGAGGGCATGGGCTTCGTGCTCAACGACCAGCGCACCCAGGCCTTCGGCGCGGACCTCTTCCGCGCGGGCGGTTTCGACCCCGCCTCGTTCCGGTACCTGGTGGTGAAGTCCGCGCAGCACTTCTACGACGGCTTCGCCCCGCTCGCGCGCGAGATCCTCTACCTCGCGAGCCCCGGCACCATGACCTTCGACATCACCACCCTGCCCTTCGAGCACCGCCCGCCCGGGCTCTGGCCCTTCGAGACCTGAGCCGGGGGGGTCGGGCGATCCCGCCGGGTGAGGAGATGCCTGTGGGCGAAGGGATGGCAATGTTGTCTCCGGGAGGGATCGCGGCCGGTGTCGTGATCGGCATCGTGAGCGGAATTCGCGCACCGAATCCGGCGACATCTTCGCCGGCCCTCGGGACAGTCTGGCAGTCGGTCTTCCGCTCGGAATGTCCGACGATGAGGATTGATGCGGCGCGTCGGGCAGTCCTCACCATCGCAGGACGGGCCGCGGGCGCCGCCCACCCCGCGTAGACGCACATGAGCAGCATCCGGGCGCGCGGCAAGCGCCTTCCGGCCGGGGAGTTCCGCAAATGGGAAAGCGACTGCGAGACAAGACCGCGATCGTGACGGGCGCCGGGTCGGTGGGACCCGGGATCGGCAACGGGAAGGCCGCCGCGATCCTCTTCGCCCGGGAGGGTGCGCGCGTGATGCTCGTCGACCACCACCTCGAAGCGGCCGAAGAGACGAAGCGTCTCATCGATGAAGAGGGCGGCGCCTGCTTCACGTCCCGGGCCGACGTGAGCCGGGCTGCGGACTGCGCGCGCATCGCCCGCGAGTGCATCGACGAGTACGGCCGCATCGACATCCTGCACAACAACGTCGGGATCGAGATCCCCGGCGGCATCCTCGAAATCAGCGAGGCGGACTGGGACCGAACCCTCGACGTCAACCTGAAGAGCGTCTTCCTGATGTGCCGCGCGGTGCTGCCGCGGATGGTCGAACAGGGCGGCGGGGCCATCGTCAACATCTCGTCCATCAACGGCATCCGCACCCTGCCGGCGCTGTCCGGCGCCTACGGAGCGTCGAAGCTCGGCATGGTGGCGCTCACCCGCGAGATCGCGATCGAGTTCGCTCCGAAGGGGATCCGGTGCAATGCCTTGCTCCCCGGCATGATGCGCACCCCCTTTGTCGAAGCCTCGCTGACCCAGGCCTGGGGCGGCGACGTGGAGGACATGATGCGCCAGCGCGACGCGATGATCCCGATCGGCCGGCAGGGGGAGTCCCGGGACGTCGCCCATGCCGCGCTCTTCCTCGCCTCGGACGAGGCCCGCTATGTGACGGGGGCGGCCCTGGTGGTGGACGGCGGCCTCACCGGAGGGGTGCGGACCGCAACCTGACCCGACCCGACCCGCGACTCTCACCGACCTCCTGCCGCGGACGCCGACCGCAAAAACGATCCTGATTACGTACGAAACTCAGCTTTCGACCGCCGGGCCGCGCATTCCCGAGCTCAGCCGGGACACTGCGACCCCTCCGGCGGGCGGGTTCTCTCGTGCTCGCCGGCGGGCTTCCGCACTCGGTCCCCTGGCGGGTCCGCAGCCGGGCTGAGGATGGAGCGTAATCAGGAAAACGATTAACGGGCGTACTCCCTCGAGCCACTTCGACGTAGTTCACTGCATCGTCATTCCCGCGAAGCTAGTCCCCGACTCCGGCCGGGGAACGGGAATCCATTTCGCTGCCATGCCTTCAGTGTCTCTCGAGCCCGTGCACCCGCGTTCCAGGGCGTCCCGCCGCCCGCCGCTCACGCAGCGCTCGCCGAGAAATGCGGGTTGACGGAGGCGCCTGCGGCCCGGAGCGCGCGGGGCCGCGGGGCCGCGCCCACGACGGCGGGCGGCCCCGCGATGCCCTACATCGGCCGCTCGCCCGCGAGCGTCGCCCGGTGCAGCACCCGGCGAAA